>SXQR01000185.1 GCA_005792865.1 Flavobacterium sp.
ATCAGTTGGGGCCTTGCCTTTTTTGAATACTGTTTCCAGGTGCCGGCCAACCGCCTCGGGTTCAGGGAAAATGGCGGCCCCTTCACGCTTTTGCAGCTTAAGGTAATGCAGGAAGTGATCACATTGGTGGTTTTCGTGGTTTTCTCGCTTCTGTTTTTCAAGAACGAATCCTTCAGGTGGAACCATGCCATAGGCTTTGTGTTCCTCGTCCTGGCGGTCTATTTTATATTTAAGAAATGAAAAAGAAATATCAGGTCCAGCAAAACCCGTTCATCGTTCCGACCGATGACGGCAAATTGATCGAGGAGCATTTTGGCGGATCGACCGGCCATCCGGAGATTTCCATTGCGCACATGGTGGCGCCACCGCACTGGCAGGAACCGCACCAAACCCCCGAATTTGACGAATTCACCCTCATTGTCAAGGGGCGCAAGCAATTTGAGGTCGATGGTGACACGGTGGAACTGTCGGCCGGGCAGTCCATCAGGATTGCGCGCGGGGCCCGGGTGCGCTACTGGAACCCATTTGACGAACCCTGCGAATACATCGCCATTTGCACGCCTGCCTTTTCAATAGAAAAAGTTAACAGGGAGCCCGCCTGACCTTAATTTTTGGTAACTTTAAACAAAGTCCAAAAATGGAAGCCAGAAAGAGAATCGTCATTATTGGCGCGGGTTTTGGCGGGCTTCGGCTCGCGCAGGAACTCAATCATTCGCGGTACGAGGTCTTTTTGATCGACAAGAACAACTACCACCAATTCCAACCCCTATTGTACCAGGTCGCCACGGCGCGCCTCGAGCCCGGAAGCATCTCCTTTCCGCTGAGGAAGATTTTCCAGCATTCAAAAAATGTCCGGATCAGGATCGCCGAGGTGCAGGGCGTCGACTATGCGCATAAGAAAGTCGTCACCTCCATTGGCGACTATGCATTTGATTATCTGGTACTGGCACAGGGATGTTCAACAAATTACTTCGGGAACGAAAATCTGGAGCGATGCGCCTTTCCAATGAAATCGGTACCCGAAGCCATCCAATTGCGAAACCGCATCCTCCAGACATTCGAGGATGCCGTGGTCACAAAACCGGAGGACATGCAGTTCCTGCTCAATTTCGTGATCGTGGGCGGCGGCCCCACCGGCGTCGAACTCGCGGGCGCCCTGGCCGAAATGAAGACCAATATCCTTCCCAAGGACTATCCCGACAAGGATTTCTCAAAACTGGCGGTTTACCTGTTGGAAGGCTCGCCAAACGTCCTTAATGCGATGAGCGACGAGTCCAAAAAAGCCAGCCGCCGCTACCTCGAAGACATGGGCGTCAAGGTGCTTACCGAAACGATCGTGGAAAATTACGATGGTCGGAACGTACATTTAAAAGGAGGTTCCAGCATCGAGGCGAAAAACGTGATCTGGGCCGCGGGGATCATCGGAAACTTATTTGAAGGAATACCCAAGGAATCCATTACGCGCGGCAATCGGCTCATTACCGACCGTTTCCATGAAGTCACAGGCATGGCGGGCGTTTTTGCCATCGGTGACATTGCCTGGATGCCGACACCAAAATACGAGGGCGGACACCCGCAGGTGGCGAGCGTGGCAATTGCCCATGCCAAATCGCTGGCGGTGCATTTCAAGGACCGCATCAGTGGCAAAAAATCGGAACCTTTTGAGTACCACGACAAGGGATCCATGGCGACGATTGGAAAACGCAAAGCCGTGGTGGACTTGCCAAAGTGGAGTTTTCAGGGAAGATTCGCGTGGATACTTTGGATGTTTGTCCACCTGATGCTGCTCCTGAGCATCAAGAACAAAATTTTGGTTTTTATCACGTGGGCGTACAGTTATTTCAGCAACGATTCCACGCTGAGGGTCCTCATCAAGCCCGTGCGAAAGACTGTCAACAATTAGCGCATCATGCCGAGCATCTTTTGCTCAACTTCCGCACTGTCCCATTTGTTTTCTATGTTCGGGATTTTCATGACCTCATCCATGATCGCTTTCTGCTTTTTGCCGATTTCCAGTGCCTCCGAATACGGACGGTGGCTAAAGGTCACGCGGCTGTAGAGCGGTAGCCAAAGGTCGGGATGCAGTTCCGAGAAGTGTTTCTCAATCTTTTTCTGGAGGAGAAAATGCGGGTCTGCCGTCTTGGTGCTCATCTCCATGAAATTGTTGTAAGAGAGTTCGGCGATGGCGTCCGCGTTGGGCTTGCGGCTTTCCTGGTAGGCCTGGAAGATGGCTTTCCAATCGTCGCCGAGCTGGTGCATCAATTCATCCAGGATCGTGATGTCCTCAAAACCGGCGTTCATTCCGTGGCCATAAAAAGGGACGATCGCGTGGCATGCATCGCCAATAAGGGCGACCTTGTCCTCATAAGTCCAAGGATAACACTTCATCGTGACAAGCGTGCTGGTTGGATTCTTGAAGAAATCCTCGGTAAGCTTGGGTATCACGTCAATCGTATCGGGCAGGTTCTTCTCAAAAAACCTTTCGACCTTCGCCACATTAGTCAATTCTGCAAAAGAGTTCTCGCCTTCGAAGGGCATGAAAAGCGTGCAGGTGAAACTGCCGTCGAGGTTGGGCAGCGCGATGAGCATGTAGTGCCCGCGCGGCCAAATGTGCAACGAGTGCTTGTCCAGTTTGTGCGTCCCGTCCGGATTGGCCGGGATGTTGAGTTCCTTATAACCCGTCTGCAGGAATTCCTGCGAATAATCAAACATGCTTTGCCGCTGCATGCGGTGCCGCACCCTCGAAAATGCGCCGTCTGCCCCAAATACGATATCGTGCCTGACGTCGGTCCATTCGCCGCGTTCGGTTTCGCCCATGTGCAGGATGGCTTCGGAAAGGGTCACGTCCCAGACCTTCTGGTTAAAGTGGAAAATGGCCCCGGCTTCTTCTGCGAGATCGATCATCCGCCGGTTGAGAACGCCGCGCGACAGCGAGTAAATGCTCTCGCCCTCCTGCCCGTAATGCTGGAAATTGATTTCGTCGCCGATGTGGATCGCGCGCTTGTCCATCGGGATCGCAATCTCCCTGATCCGGTCCCCAATTCCGGCCATGTCCAGGGCTTTCCAGCCGCGGTCGGACATCGCGAGGTTGATGGATCGGCCGGAAAAAGTGATGGTGCGGATGTCCGGGCTGCGGTCATAAATGTGGACCTCATGCCCGTGCTTGCGGAGGTAAATCGCCAAAAGCGACCCCACCAGCCCCGAGCCGACGATTGCGATATTGAGGGGTTTCTGCATAATTTTCCCGGCAAAAGCGAATCTGCCAAACGTTAAATTAATATGAACCGCTGGCGATGGGCCGTCGATTAATTTGTAATTTCAAGAAAGCAACCTTAAAACCAATGCCATGAAAGACCTGATTTGGCTGATCATCGTGATCCTGATCATCGGATGGGCCATCGGCTATTTTGCTTTTGGCGAAGCCGTCGGCAACCTGATCCACATCCTGCTGGTACTCGCCGTGATTGGTATCCTTTACCGATTGGCCACCGGCCGCCGTCCGTAATCCAAATCCCCTCAATGGGGATTTTTTTATCGGCTGAACGAAATCCTTTTTCCGGTGTCAAGGCCTGCGTTTGCCGCCAGCGCCCCGCACATGTGGAAAAGCATCCGCGCACCTACATTGCCATCCCAATCGTCGTCCTCGCCCGGCGCGACCTCGACGAGATCGAACCCGATGATTTCTTTGCCGCTTTGCGAAAGCATATTGATCAGGTAGGCCGCCTGTTCAAAAGAAAATCCGCCGGGGACCGGAGTTCCCGTATTGGGACAATACCACGGGTATAGTCCATCGATGTCGAAAGAGACCAGCACTTTTTGCGGCAATTGAGAAATGATGTTCTCGCACTGTTGCTTCCAGGCCATGCCTTCAAATGCCTGTACCTTCAGGTCTGCATCGGTATGCACGACAACGCGCGGATCCTGGGCCACATCTACCTCCTCCTTGCAGAAATCGCGAATCCCCACCTGCACGATCTTTTCAACCTGCGGCAGCTTGAGGGCATTGTGCATGATCGAGGCATGCGAATAGGTAAAGCCTTCGTAAGCGATCCGAAGGTCCATGTGCGCGTCCAGGTGCAAAATCCCGAAATGTTCGTGACGCTGTCCCATCGCCTCGTAATAACCAAGCGGCGTTGAATGGTCGCCTCCCAAAAGGACGACTTTTTTGCCCCGGTCCAGCCAGTAGGCGGTGCGGTCGCGGACCTCATCGTGGAGTTTGCGGCACGCGGCGTTGATGGTCGCCAAATCCTGCTCCAGCACGGGAAACGATTCCACGATCTGCCCCTTTTCCAGAGCCTGGATGATGGGCTGCGCCATTGACTTGTACTTCAGGCTGGCCGTGAGCCATTTTTGCTCGTGTTCACCCAGGTCCAAGTAAATGCCGAGCTTCCAGAGTTCGGGATAATCCTGATGGTGCAGGTCTACCTGGAACGATGCATCAAGGATCGCCTCAGGCCCTTTTGAGGCGCCGGCTCCGTAACTCACGGTAACCTCCCAGGGAACGGGAATGATGATGATCTCACTCTCGTCGGCGGTGAAAGGAAGCCCGTAGATCGACTCGTCTGCCAGACCGGGCTGCGAAGGATCGAAAGATGCTATTTTTTCCTGTTTTGTCATATCTAGGTGGCGGCAATCCCCTGTTTGAGGATCTGCCCAAATTCATACATATCTTCAAATGAACAATAAAACGGAACCGGTGCCAGCCTGATGACGTTGGGTTCCCGCCAATCGGTGATGACACCGTGCTTCATCAGGTAATCAAAGAGCACGCGTCCTTCACCATGCAAAAATACCGAAAGCTGGCACGCGCGGTCCGAAGGGGTAATGATCTCAAAGTTGCTGTCAACTTCCTTGTCGATCTCGCGCAGGATGAATTCCAGATAGGCCGTGATCTTATCGCGCTTTTCGATCAGCGCATCCATGCCCACCTCGTCAAACATCATGACCGATGCCAGGTAAGGCGCAAGCGAAAGTACCGGCAAGTTGCTCAATTGCCATCCGTTCGCGCCCTCTATCGCCTCGAAAAGCGGCTCCATTTTGAAACGGCGCTCCTTGTTATGGCCCCACCATCCGGCGAACCTTGGCATATCAGGATCGCGATGGTGCACCTGGTGCACAAAATAGCCCGAGGCATTCCCCGGCCCGGAATTCATATACTTATAGCTGCACCAGGCGGCAAAATCCACATCCCAGTCGTGCAATTGCAGCTTGATGTTTCCAGCCGCGTGCGCGAGGTCCCAACCCACAAACGCACCGGCTTTGTGGCCGGCCTCGGTGATGGCCTTGATGTCGAACACCTGGCCCGTGTAATAATTGACCCCGCCCATGAAAACCAGTGCCAATTCGTCGCCTGTGGCTTCGATGGCCGCGATGATGTCTTCCTGATGCAGGTGGTGTTCCCCGGAGCGCTTCTTGACTTCGACAATCGCCTCAAGGGGATTGAATCCGTGGAAACGGACCTGGCTCTGAAGCATGTACTGATCACTGGGAAAGGCTTTTTCCTCGCAGATGATCTTGTAACGGTGTGCGGTCGGCCTGTAGAAAGACACCATGAGCAGGTGGAGGTTGACCGTCAGGGTGTTCATGACGCCCACTTCTTCGGGCAAGGCGCCCACCACTTTGCTCAACGGGTTTGCAAAACGTTCGTGGTAGTCCCACCAGGGCTTGTCGGCATAAAAATGGCCCTCGACCCCCATGCGCGCCCAATCGTTCATGACCTCGCCCACATACTCCTGCGTCCGTTTTGGCTGAAGCCCCAGCGAGTTGCCCGTAAAATAGATCACCGGGCGGCCGTTGACCTCAGGGAAAATGAATTCGCCCTTGTATTTGGCAAGTTTGTCCGCACGGTCCATTTCGCGCGCAAAGTCCCTCGTATTTTGAAACTCCATGGTGAATTTTTGGTTCGTAAAAATAAGAAAATTTAAGGGGCTTGCGTTAAAGGAGAAACGGATATTTCTATATTTATAAGCAAATCACGTAAATGAGAAACACGGTCAACTTTATCATTGCGGCGCTTGCCGTTGTCATTTCGGCCTACTTGTTTTCGGACGCGTTCCGCAACCGCAACCAGGGCAACGATACCATCAGTGTTACGGGTTCCGGGAAGAAGGATTTCACCTCCGACCTCATCGTCTGGAGCGGATCGTTTTCAAGAAAGAGCTTTACCCTTAAGGACGCGTATGCCGCCCTGGACGGGGACCGCGAGAAGATCAGGCAATATTTGACTTCCAAGGGCCTGCAGGCCAAGGATATCGTCTTTTCGGCGGTGAATTTCAACAAGGATTATCAATATACCTACAATGACAACGGCGGGATTCGCGAGCAGATCTTTACCGGATTTACATTGACGCAGACCGTCACGGTGCAGTCACGCGAGGTCGACAAGACCGAGGAAATTTCCCGTCAGTCCAGTGAACTCATCAACCAGGGCGTGGAATTTTACTCCAATCCGCCGGAATATTATTACACCAAACTGGCCGAGCTCAAGATCCAGATGATTGCCGAAGCCACCAAAGATGCCAACGCGCGTGCCCGCAGCATTGCCGAAAACGCCGGCGCCGGATTGGGCGACCTCAAGAAGTCGGACATGGGTGTTTTCCAGATCACCGGCCAGAACTCCAGCGAGGATTTCTCCTACGGCGGATCGTTCAACACGCAGTCAAAGAACAAGACCGCGCACATTACGGTGAAATTGGCTTATCGGGTGGATTAGCGGCCAGCCGTCAGCTGTCAGCTATCAGAAGCTCCCCTTCCAAACTTGATTTTTAAAAAGCAAGAAGCCGATCATATTGATCGGCTCTTTATTTTTCTGATGATTGACGACTACAAAATCAACATAGCGTCACCGTAACTGTAAAAATTGTACTTCTCCTTGATCGCCTCTTCATATGCTTTCTTCAGGAGATCGTGGCCCACAAAGGCCGATACCATCATGAGCAAGGTCGATTTTGGCGTGTGGAAATTGGTGATCATGCAATCGGCGATGGAAAAATCGTAAGGCGGGAAAATAAACTTGTTTGTCCAGCCGTCATAAGGGTTGAGCGTTTTGGCCGATGAAACCGAACTCTCAATGGCGCGCATCGATGTGGTTCCCACCGCGCAGATTTTCTTGCGTTTGGCCTTCCCTTCATTGACAATGTCGCAGGCTTCCTGGGTGATGCGCAACTCCTCCGAATCCATCTTGTGCTTTGACAGGTCTTCCACCTCAACGGGGTTGAAGGTCCCGAGTCCCACGTGCAGCGTGATCTCGGCAAAGCGGATACCTTTGATTTCCAGCCTTTTCAAGAGATGGCGCGAGAAGTGGAGACCGGCCGTTGGCGCTGCTACGGCGCCCTCTTCCTTGGCGTAAATGGTCTGATAGCGCTCGGCGTCCTCCGGGGTTACCTCGCGGTTGATGTATTTTGGAATCGGGGTCTCGCCCAACTCGTTCAATTTGTTGCGGAATTCGTCGTAAGAACCGTCATACAGGAAACGCAGCGTACGGCCACGCGAGGTCGTGTTGTCGATCACCTCTGCCACCAGCGAATCGTCATCGCCAAAATACAACTTGTTCCCGATCCTGATCTTCCTTGCGGGATCCACGAGCACGTCCCAAAGGCGTTGCTCGGTGTTGAGTTCGCGAAGCAGGAAAACCTCGATCCTCGCACCGGTCTTTTCCTTGTTGCCATAAAGGCGCGCCGGAAAAACCTTGGTGTTGTTGAGGATCATGACATCGCCATCGTCAAAGTAATCGATAATGTCCCGGAACATCTTGTGCTCAATGGTCTTGGTCTTGCGGTTGACCACCATCAGGCGGGATTCGTCACGATTTTCGGCGGGATGTTCAGCAAGGAGTTCTTTGGGCAGGTTAAAGCTGAAATGCGATAATTTCATAAGGTTCTTTTAAAGCGTGCAAATATACTACTGCCAATGAGGCAATGTCAAGCATTTTAGGATTTAATTGGTTAAGTTGCTGACGGACAAAACAATACCTCCACGCCAATTTTTTCCAACGCCGATGCATATTTCAAAAACGATTTGCCCACCACCTCAAATTCCTCAATCACGATGGGCCTCCGCGCGGCCAGGGCTGAAAATGCGAGCGCCATCCGATGGTCTCCATAGGTTTTAACCGGAACGCCCGGAATAAGGGCCGCCGGTTCAAAATGTAGGTCGTCTCCCACAATCGTAGCCTTTCCCCCCAAGCGCTCAAGCTCGGTAGCTAGGGCGAGGATGCGGTCGGTTTCCTTGATCCTGAGCGTGCTTAGGCCGGTGAACGCAAAGGGTATCGACAGCCCGGCGCAGGTCACGGCCAGTGTTTGCGCCAGGTCGGGATTTCCGGAAAAATCGAATGTGAATGAGGCGGGACCGTCGCCGTTTTTGGTGATTTCGATGTCCCCGTCGGCAAAATGCGTCTCAACGCCAAATTTGGAGAAGATTTCGGCCACCGCGCGATCGCCCTGTATGCTATCGCGAAGAAAAGTTGACAGCGTGATCTTTGTCCCGATGGGTGACAGTGCCGCAATCGAATAAAAATAGGATGCCGATGACCAGTCCGATTCCACGGTCACACCAGCCTTCAAACCTGCCGCGGGCTTAACTTCAATGATATCTCCCGATCGCCTGCAATCAACACCGACCTGTTGCAGCAGCGCAAGGGTCATCTCCAGGTACGGCGCAGATGCGACAGCGCCCGTCAGCCTAATCTGTAAACCCGATGGCAACGCCGGCGCGATGAGCATGAGTGCGGTTATGTACTGGCTGCTGATGCCTGCATCGATGGAAATTTCGTTGCCGCTCATACCATTCCTTTTGATTTGGAGCGGGGGAAATCCTTCCCTGTCCAGGTAACGGATATCGGCACCAAGGCCGCGAAGCGCATCCACAAGAATGCCAATGGGCCTTTCACGCATTCGCTGCGAACCCGTAAGAATGACCTCATCGCCCGGGGTTGCCGCAAAATAGGCGGTCAGGAACCGCATGGCCGTCCCCGCGTGGCCGATGTCAATGAGCCCGGACGCTTTTGTGAGCGCCGCCTGCATGGTGCGCGTGTCGTCAGAGTCG
>SXQR01000186.1 GCA_005792865.1 Flavobacterium sp.
GTTGCTGGGGGCCGACGACAAGGCCGGTATCACCGAAATCGTGAGCGCCATGGAATACCTGGTCTCGCACCCCGAAATCAAGCACGGCAAGATCAGGATATGCTTTACCCCGGACGAGGAAATCGGGCGCGGCGCCGATCATTTCGACGTGAAGAAATTTGGCGCCGAATGGGCCTATACCATGGACGGCAGCCAGCTGGGCGAACTCGAGTACGAGAACTTCAACGCCGCGGGGGCAAAAGTGACGTTCCGGGGAAAGAGCGTGCACCCGGGATATGCGAAGAACAAGATGATTTCCTCGATGCTCGTTGCGCAGGAATTCATCAATATGCTGCCCAAAGACGAGATTCCACAGGAAACCAAGGGATACGAAGGATTTTTCCACATCACCTCCATCAAGGGCCAGATCGAGGAAACCGTGGTGGACCTGATCATACGCGACCACAGCGCCAAGAAATTCGAAAAGCGCAAGAAACTGATCGCGCAGCTTGTCAAGGATATCAACAAAAAGTACGCAAAGCGATTTGGCGGGACCATTGCCGATGCCGAGATCACCGACCAGTATTACAACATGAAGGAAAAGGTCGAACCCGTCATGCACATTGTCCGGCTGGCCGAGCGCGCGATGAAGGACCTCGGCATCAAGCCGATCATCAAACCCATCCGCGGCGGTACCGATGGCAGCCGGTTGTCCTATATGGGACTGCCCTGCCCCAATATATTTGCGGGAGGCCATAATTTCCACGGGAAGTATGAGTACGTGCCGGTTGAAAGCATGGCCAAGGCCGTGGAGGTCATCGTCCGCATCGCCGAACTCACCGCGCTCGAACACGGATCAAAACCCAAAGGCAAAAAAAATGGAGGAAAGAAACCAGTGGAATAAGGACCCCAAGTGGGACAATGCCATCGAATTATTGAAACAGATCGCAGCGAAGGCACCGCTTGTGGAAACCGTAAAATGGGGCGGCCCCGTCTTTACCTTCAATAACAAGAACGTGATCGGGATCGGCGGGTTCAAGAACTATGCGGGGATCTGGTTTTACCAGGGCGCACTGCTCAAGGACAGCCATGGCAAACTGGTCAATGCCAATGAAGGCGTGACCAAGGCATTGCGGCAATGGCGTTTTTCCTCCGAAGACGAAATCAGGGAAAACGAGAAACTCATCCTGTCCTACATTCAGGAGGCCATCGATAACGAGGTCGCCGGAATTTCCATGAAACCGGAGAAGAAGGCAGCCGTACACAGCGCCATCATGGAAAAAGAACTTGCCGATAACGCAAGCCTCGCAGCCGCTTTTGCGAAATTTTCGCCATCAAAACAGCGTGAATTCCTCGAGCACATCGAATCGGCGAAGCGGGAGGAGACCAAGATTGCCAGGCTTGAGAAAATCAGGCCGATAATCCTGGAGGGTAAGGGGTTGTATGACAAGTATAAATAACGACGGAACCCTCAGCCATTCACATCGATATCGTCGCAAATTTGGGGCATGGAAAAAAACGATCCTTGCCAATCAATAATTAATAATTAGTGCGGGAAAACCGTTAGCATCGCGGCGCGTTTCCTGTAATTTTAAACCTCAAAGGTTTTAAAAACCTTTGAGGTTTTTTTTTTACGCAAGGAGCTCTCCCGGAAATGTCGCGAAAAGATTCGTCAAGGACATAAAAAAAAACCTCATTAAGAGGTTTTTTCATTTTTCTTTAGCGCTGCCGTCATCTCCATCGAGATTGCCGATCGCTCCATCTTGAGCTTTCCTGCCATCGTCTCAATGACGACCGTGGTCTCGGAAAGTTCGGCAACACGGCCGTGCAGCCCGCTTTTGGTGATGATCTTGTCACCTACCTTGAGCGCAGATTCAAATTCCTTTTCCTGTTTGGCCCTGCGTCTTTGCGGCATGATCATGAAGAACCACATGACGATGAAAATAAGGACAAAAGGCAATATTGATTGAAGGTTTTCCATGTTTTACTGAGTTGCGCCTGCGTCCTGGATCGTGGCTTTTACGCCCAATTTTTCCTGGCCCGCGGCCGTGTTGGTTAATATAGTTACGGTTTTGTGTTGCTGGCCTTTCTTCCCCGAAGGATTGAACGACACCTTGATCTTTCCGGACTCCCCTGGCTTGATGGGATCTTTCGGGTATTCAGGAACGGTGCAGCCGCACGAACCTTTCGCCGACGTGATGATAAGGTCGGCCTCGCCGGTGTTCTCGAATTTGAAAGAATAGGTTACAGGCTCATTCTCCTTGATCAGCCCAAAGTCATGCTCGTTTTTGGCAAAGGTCATTTTGGGATACTTCCCATCGGCAGGGGGAGCGACGGTCACTTGAGGCTTATTGGCTGCGGGGGCGGCGTCGATGTTGGCTTCGGGCGCGATCACAGCATCGGGAGAAGCCGGCGGGACAGCGGCGGTAGTCGGGTCGAGCCTTTCTGCAGCGCTTTCGTTCTTGCAGGAGGTGATGGCCATTGAGATCGCGGCCACCAAAATTAAAGTCATTTTTTTCATCTGTATTCCAAAGTTGTTGGTTAGCAATTCAAGTCGCTCGCAAATTGACGGGTCAGTGAAACGCCTCCTA
>SXQR01000187.1 GCA_005792865.1 Flavobacterium sp.
AAGACCGGGACCGATGCCGTCGAGCGCGCCGGATCGAGCCGGTAGCCGCCGTAATCGAATGCGAGAATATCAGCTTCGGACGTGGCGCCGCGGTCAATCAGGTACCGCGCCATCATGCCGCGGGCCTTCTTGGCAAAAAAACTGATCATCTTGAGCTCTCCGTTGTGCATGTCGCGGAATTCCGGCGAAATCACCCTGGCCTTAAGCGACTTGGCATCGATCGCCGAAAAATATTCGTGGCTCGCGAGATTGACCACCAGGCCACCCTTACCTTCTTCCCTGTTGATTGCCTTTGCCAGCACCGGCCGCCAGATTTCGTAAAGATTTTTGTGACCGCCCACGGCCACGTGGGTGCCCATCTCGAGGCGGTAAGGCATGATCACATCCAATGGCTTCAATAGTCCGTAAAGGCCGGAAAGGATCCGCAGTTTTTCCTGCATGACCGGAATTTTCTCGGCGGGAATGGTATAGGCATCAAGACCGTGGTAAACATCGCCGTTGAACGCGAAGGCCGCCTGCCGCGCCACGTCCGAGATTTCGGCAATGGCAAACTTGCGCTTGCGGTTGCGTTGCCAGTTCAACTCGGCGAGTTTGGGCGAGATGTCCATCATCGCCTCAAGGTCCTTTGGATTTTTTAGCTTGAGTTCGCGCTGGATCTCGCGCGCATATTTAAGGAAGGCGGGTTTGGTGAAGTCCCGGGTCGGCAACTCACGTTCAAATTCGAGCGTCTTGGCCGGGGAAATGAGGATGATCATACAGCGGTTTTGCAACAAAATTAAGCATAAAAAAATCCATAAGCACAGGCCTATGGATTTCAAAAAAAGTCGTGATCAGGTTATGACGGAGACTGGTCGGTCTGGTCGTGCCCTTCGAGTTTGACGATCTTGTTGTAGAGCCCGAGGATCAGGAACGGAGCGGCCCACTGGCCCACGAACAGCGCGGTGCTGTTTTTCCCCATTGCCTTCATCGTGGCCGAAAGTCCCATCGATCCCAGCGCTGCCCACAGGAAAAGGTCTGACGGAAGCCTCGAAGTCTGCTTTTCTATCGCTTTTGCCACAGGTCCTTCTTTCCTGGCCGGATTTGCCCCATTGGCGCTATTGGCCAGCTTGCTTAAAGTTTGTGTTTCCATAATACATTGATTGAAGTGAATTGATTTTCAAAGAAGTATAAAGAGACGAATTTTAAGCCGACGGGTGCTTACAGAATTGCGGCCTGTCATTACAAAATTTTAATCCTCTTCCTCCTCCATCGCGCGGCTGGTGGAATAGGTACGCCACTTTGCGATGCATTGCGCCATGTCCTCGGGGATTTCCGAATTGAAACGCATCATCTCACCGGTAACCGGGTGTTCAAATCCCAGGGTTTTGGCGTGAAGCGCCTGCCGCGGCAGGACCTTGAAACAATTCTCGACAAACTGCTTGTATTTGGTGAAGGTCGTGCCTTTTAAAATGAGGTGGCCGCCGTAGCGCTCATCGTTGAACAGCGTGTGCCCGATGTGTTTCATGTGAACGCGGATCTGGTGCGTGCGCCCGGTCTCCAGGGTGCAGGCCACGAGCGTGACGTATCCAAAGCGCTCCAGCACGCGGTAATGGGTCACCGCCGGTTTCCCGATGCTTTCATCCGCAAAAACAGCCATCTGCATGCGGTCCTTGACATGGCGTGCGATATTTCCCTCAATGGTTCCCGACTCGTCCTTCACGTTGCCCCAGACCAGTGCGATGTATTCGCGTTCGGAGGTCTTGAACTCGAACTGGCGTGCGAGATGGGCCAGCGCATGTTCGGTCTTGGCGATGACCATGAGTCCCGACGTATCCTTGTCGATGCGGTGCACAAGCCCCGGACGGTTGCTGCTGTTGAGCGGAAGGTTCTCGAAGTGCCAGGCCAGCGCGTTGACCAGTGTTCCCGTGTAGTTGCCATGCCCGGGATGCACCACAAGTCCCGCAGGCTTGTTGATCACCAGCAGCGACTCGTCCTCAAAGACGATGTCCAGTGGAATGTTTTCTGGATCGACGCGGTTCTCAAAAGGGGGATGCGCGAGCAAGATCCGCACGATGTCGCCCGGTTTCACCCTGTAATTGGACTTTACGGGAACCTCGTTGACGTAGATATCGCCCTGGCTGGCCGCATTCTGGATCTTGTTGCGCGTGGCATTGGGCACCAGGTGCATCAGGAATTTGTCGATGCGGAGCGGTTGCTGCCCTTTGGTGACTTCAAACCGGAAATGCTCGAAGAGGCCGTCCTCGGCCCCGTCAGTCAAAAATGAGGTGCTCATGGTTCTTCAACAGGCTCCGGCATCGGCACATCGGCAGTATCGGTTTCCTCAAAAACCACCTTGCCATCCCCAAGCACCAGGTCGATCTTTGATGACTTCAGGACTTTCGTGCCCGGTTTGAGTTTCTTGCCGTCCTGCTGCATTTCCAGCACCATGTCCTTGCCCAGATAGGGTTTATAGGTAATCTTGCCCACCTCAAGCCCCATGGCCTCAAGTGTAGGGCGCGCCTGCCGCAGCGTCTTCTCGATCAGGTCAGGGATGCGTACCGATGAAAAACCGGAGGAATTGATCTTGATGTATATCTTTCGGTCTTCCTTGACCTTCTCGCCCGGAAGCGGATCCTGCTCCACGACGCTGTATTTGGGGTAATCTTTCTTGAAATCGACGGTATCCAGCATGACGTAGTCCAGTTCCATCGCCGAAAGTTTCTCGTCAACCTGTTCCTCGTTGAGTTTCCGAAGGTCCGGAACGGTGATCTCCTCACCGTGGTTGGTGGTGAAGGTAAGCCAGTGCATGAACAAAAATATCAGTCCGGCTATGATGGCAAGGGCAATGCCCACCTGGGAGAAGAAGACTTTGCTTTTAAGGTACTCGCGTAAGGTCATAGAGGGAAGTTTGCCCGCAAAGATATAAAATTGGCCGCGGTAAAGGGTTTGAAAAAAATAATGATATTTGTGGTGAAAACTTCAATCCGATGATAAAAGCAGCCGTCGTCATGGGCGGATATTCCGATGAATCCGTGATCTCACTGCGCAGCGGGCAGCTGATCCTTGACAATCTTGACCCTGCCCGTTACGAGGCGGTCGCGGTCCACATCCTGCCCGAAGGATGGCACGCCGTGCGCAACGGACAAAAGCATGCCATTGACCGCGGTGATTTCTCATTTATTGAAGATGGGCGGAAAGTCACTTTCGACGTGGCAGTCAACACGGTCCACGGGACACCGGGCGAGGACGGCTACCTCCAGGCCTATTGGTCGCTCATCGGGCTTCCCTACACGGGTTGTGACTTTTACCAGTCGGCGTTGACCTTCAACAAGCGCGACACCTTGTCGGTGCTGTCCAAATTCGGGATTCCAAAGGCCGAATCGGTGTATCTTTCAAAAACCGACCAGGTAATTCCAAATGCGCTCGTTCAAAAACTCGGGTTGCCGTTTTTTGTCAAGCCCAACCAGTCCGGCAGCAGCCTTGGCGTATCGATGGTCAAGGAACTGGCCTCTCTTGACCGTGCGCTGGAGCTGGCCTTTGCCGAAGATGACGACATCCTGATCGAATCCTATCTCAGGGGAACGGAGGTCTCGGTCGGCGTATTGAAATACCGCGGCGAGACGACGGTACTCGGACTGACGGAGATCGTCTCCCATAATGATTTCTTCGATTACGAGGCCAAATACGAAGGCAAATCCGAAGAGATCACTCCTGCCCGCCTTGACGCGGCGACCGAAAAACGGGTTCGCGAGACCGCCGCGAAGGCCTACGACGCCCTTGGAATGACGGGTTTTTCCCGCACCGACTTCATCGTCGTTGACGGCATCCCGCATTTTATCGAGATGAATACCAAT
>SXQR01000188.1 GCA_005792865.1 Flavobacterium sp.
AAGGCACAGTTGCAGGCCATGAAGGAAGCGCTGTAATGGCTTTCAGTTTTCAGCGGTCAGATGCCAGTAGGTTGCTCATCGAACATTCAACATTATTCCACTTGACTTTGCCCTTACGACTTTATGACTTTTGATTAACTTGCAGCTTCGTTTGACATTTGAAATGCGTCATTTTTCAAACTTTATAACTTTACAACTAATTAACCAACCAACTTACAAAATGAGAAAATTCCTTCCCTGGATCATTATCGGCGGCATCGTCCTGATCCTTTTTATGTGGGCGAAAAGTGTCAACAACACGGCAGTCACGCTCAACCAGAACATCGAAGAGTCGTGGGGCAACGTGCAAACGGCCTATCAGCGCCGTAACGACCTGATCGGCAACCTTGTCAATACCGTAAAGGGCGCGGCCGATTTTGAAAAATCGACACTGACGGCGGTCATCGAGGCACGGGCCAAAGCCACCCAGGTAACCGTTGACCCGGCAAACATTACCCCGGAACAGTTGGCGGCATTCAACCAGGCGCAGAGCGGGGTTTCATCAAGCCTTTCCCGCCTGTTGGTGACGGTTGAACAATATCCCGACCTGAAAGCCAACCAAAACTTCTTGAAGCTTCAGGACGAACTCGCCAGCACCGAGAACCAGATCCTGACGGCGCGCACGCGTTTCAATGAGGCCGTCAAACCGTACAACACGCACATCAAGACCTTCCCGAATTCGATCTTTGCAGGGCTTTTTGGCTTTACCGAGAAGACGTACTTCAACGCTGTCGAGGGTGCAGACCGGCCGGTCGAGGTTAAATTTTAGCCGTGACGCCCGAAGCATTCCTTTCGCCCGCTGACGAACAGGAGGTCGTCAAGGCAATCCGTGCGGCCGAGTCGGCCACTTCCGGAGAGATACGCGTACACATCGAACGCAGGGTCCCCGGCGGCGATCCCGTAATGCGTGCCCAGGAACTTTTCATCGAACTCGGAATGGGTGCGACCGCGCTCCGCAACGGCGTCCTGATTTATGTTGCGGCCGAGGACCACAAATTTGCGATCTGCGGCGACAAGGGCATCGACGATGTGGTGGAAGATGACTTTTGGGACTGCACCAAGGATGCGATGCAGGCCGAATTCAGGCGCGGAAACTTCAAGCAAGGACTGATCGACGGCATTTCGCGCGCCGGTGAAAGGTTGCGGCACTATTTTCCGGGCACCCACGATGACACCAACGAACTTCCTAACGAAATCTCAAATGGTTAGACCTGCCATCCTGGCTTTGCTCCTGCTGGTTTGTGCGACGACATCGGCACAATTTGACATTCCGGCAAAACCGTCGTTGCAAACCAGTGTGTACGATTACGCCGATATGCTCACTCCGGACGAGGAAAAAACCCTTGAAGAAAAACTCATCCGGTACTCCGACTCCACGTCGACACAAATTGTCGTGGCAACCATCGAAACGCTCAAGGGCGAGGACATTGGCATCCTGGCGCCGAAATGGGGTCAGGAATGGGGCGTTGGGCAGGCCAAGGAAGACAACGGCGTCTTCATCCTGCTTGCCGAGACCGAACGGAAAATCTGGATCGCGCCGGGATACGGTGTCGAAGACCGCCTTTCCGCAGGCATCACCGGCGAGCTGACCCGCGAGGTCATCATCCCGGAATTCAAGTCCGGAAGCTATTACCGCGGGCTCGACAAAGGGGCCGACGCTATTTTTGACGTGCTCAAGGGCAAATACAAGGGCACGCGCAAGGAGGCCAAAAAAGAGCGCGGTTTTCCAATTGCGGCCTTTATCGCCATAGCGCTGGTGATCCTGTTCCTGATCTCACGTGGCCGTCGTGGCGGAGGCAACAGCGGCAATCGCGGCGGTGGAATCGACCTGGCCGACATCATCATCCTGAGCAGCCTTGGCCGTTCGGGTGGCGGCGGAGGATTCTTTGGCGGAGGCAGCGGCGGCGGCGGTTTTGGCGGCGGTGGTTTTGGCGGCGGTGGTTTTGGCGGCGGATTTGGTGGCGGCGGTTTCAGCGGCGGCGGCGCCGGAGGAAGCTGGTAATTACCTCCCTTCCGGTTTGCCCGCGAACTTGTCCAGCTTGAAGGTCAGTGAAAACATCAGGTAGCGTTTCAGGACGTCGTTCTGCTCATCGCGCACCGAGGTTGACGTGATCGAACGCGTCGCATTCTGGTTTTGGTCCAATACATCATATACCTTTACCTTGGCCAGCAATTTGTCGCCGAGGAAATTATAGCCAAGGCTGATATTCCACAAAAAGAAATCCTTCCTGAAACCGCCCGCGATATTGGAATTGTAGGTATAGGTGAAGTCGTTTCCGAACACAACATGCTTTGGCCAGTAGGAAGTCAGCATCAGGTTGGCGCGGTGTCGCAGGTTGCTGATTTTGTCCACGACGTAGTTTTCATACCGGGTTGAATTCGAGGTAAGGGCATACGACGGATTGACCGAGAACAATTCGCCGTAATCGTAGGTGAACGAGGCCTGCGGCGTGATCCGGAGCGATTTCGCGCTGTACGGCAACCCATTGGTAAAACCCTTGTTGCCGTCATATCCCCCGTTGATGCCAAACGAATACTTAAAGGAATGGGCCTCGATCTTCTTTGACTTGTTCCATGAAAAGCCCCACCAGCTGTTGAACACCCCGTCCACATTGACATAGGTCGTGTTGCGTTCGCCGGTATCGGCATAGGTGGTAAGCGAAACCGTCACGCGGTCTGAAATGCCTCCGCCACCGTAAAAATTGTAACCTGACTTCGAGGAATGGTCATAATCGCGGAAATTCCCATAGAAGGAATGCCTTTGCGAAGCGTCGAGATCCGGGTTTCCGGTAATCGTGTGAAGCGGATCGGACAGATCCACAATGGGCAGCAGCTGGGTCAGCCAAGGCATATTGACCCTGAACGAATAATTGAAGTACAGCGATTTTTGCGGCGAGAAGCGGTAGTTGAGATTGGTTGAAAGTTCGGGCGCGATAAAATTCCGGCTGACTGCTGCGCGCTCGCCCAGATAAAGCGCATGAGCTTCGTAATCGATGAACTCGGCGCCACCGGAAAGCCCGAAATTGTATTTCTTTCTGTTGATGGCAAAACGTGCAAACGGCGTGCTTCGGTGCTCAATGTAATCCTGCCTGTTGGTGAGCAGCGCGTTAACCGATGTAAAACCGCCCGTATCGACATTGAAATCAAAGACATCGCGCGAATTGGCCGTTTCGCTGATCCTGCGCCTCGCCCCGATAGTAAGGCTCACCGAATCGACGATGGGCTCCGTGTATTCAACCGACATCGTAAGGCTGCTGGTTTCTTCGGCGTGGTCAAAGCGCTGGTTGCGCAGGTCGATGCGCTCCTGGTCGGTTGTGCCATCGCCGTCCAGGTCATCGTAAAAATTAAAGGTACTGTTGTAAAACCGCTCGCGTCCGCTGTCCCGCAACTCACCATCAACATCGGCCGAAATCGCCCTGCCCTTCTTTGGCAGCGACTTGGTAAAATTGAGCTCATAATTGAAATTCTGGGTGACGAATTCCTGACTGGTTCCGGTTGCGACCTCATTGGTCAGCCTCTCGTCCTGGTCCCGTGTCTCGCTGGAATAGGAGTCCTGGTTACGCGTAAGGGTGCGGGAAAATTTTGGCTCAAAATAGAGCGTGGCCGTCGAATCGATCTTGTATTCGGCGCGGAAACCCGCATTGTGCGCAAACCGATCGTTCTCAAACCGCGCCCGGGACCGCGTGTTAAAGCTTCCCTGCGGCAGGAATGTGGTAAGGTCTGTCCTGTTGTTGTTGCGCGTATGCGTCTCGACGTAGAAATAATTGAGGGTGGTTTCAAAACCCTTGAACCATTCATCGGCATAGTTGCCTCCCCCGAGATGCGTCTGCGTGATTCCCGTCTCCGACCCGAAATAGGTATTGTTGATCGCGAAAGCGCCGTTGTCCATCATGTAGAACGACGAATTTCGCCCGCCGCCCATCGCGTCGAAAACCTCGTTCATGGAGAATCCGCTTGCGTTGATGTTATTGGACGATGCGAGGACGCTGATCTTGCGCTTGCCCTCAAAATAATTGGCGAGCAAACTGCTCTCGTACCGCTTGTCTGAACCTGCGCCTGCCGTCGCCTTGCCAAAAAAACCCTTGTTCTTCTTTTCGTCGATGGTGAGGTTGATGCTGGCCTCGTCCGAACTGGCCGCTTGCTTGGTGAGTTCCTCCTTCTTGGTCTTGAGGTCGGTGATCTGGACCTTGTTGATGAGTTCGGCGGGAAGGTTCTGGAGCGCGATCTTGCCGTTCTCGTCAAAAAACGGCTTTCCGTTGACCAGGATCTGCTTGACCTCCTTGCCGTTGACCGTTATCTTGCCGTCGGCATCGATCTCCACACCCGGCAACTGCTTGACCAGCGCCTCGACGTTGGCATCCGGCCTCATCCTGAAAGACGATGCATTGAATTCGAGCGTATCGTTCTTGATTCGAACGGGAGGGATTTCAGATTTCACGACCACTTCCCCCAGCATGTTGGGCGCTTCGGTGAGCGCGACGGTGCCAAAATCACGCGAAGCCGTAAAAGTGTCCGATGCGATCTTCCTGGTCTCGAAACCCATGAACGAAAATTTCAGCACCGCGGGTTTCTCAAGTTTGCGCGTTTTTATGGAAAATACACCGTTTTTATCGGTGAGCGTATAATCCACCATGGCCGAATCCTGCACGGTTTCAAGGTAAACCGTTGCCGACTCGAGCGGAAGGGCCGTAATGGAATCGGTGACGCGGCCGGAAAGGGTGATTTGTTGTGCCGAGGCCGAAAAAAAGCCACAAAGGCATAGCAGTAAAAGAAAATAACGGGTCATGGAGCCGGGTTTTGGGCCCGACGAAAGTACGCATTTAGCACAAAAAAAAGCGCCGCGGCATGAACCACGGCGCCGCCCCTTATGGCGAGGGCTACTAATCAAATGGATATTAAGGTATTGTGATCTTGACCGATCCCGCATTTTCGCCCAGGATCCTTGCAATGTAAGTGCCATGTACGAGCGCCGAGACATTGATCTGCGCATCGCCTCTTTGATTCAGTATCCATTTTCCCGCAAGCCTGCCCGAGAGATCGTATATCTCAACAGCATCTATTGATCCTGCATTCCGGATGTTAAGCCATTGCGAATCCACGTAAGCTGCGAGCGCCGTTTGATAAGCCGGCCTGCTTTCACCAGCTTGCTCAAACCTTATTGAAAAACGGTCGGAATAGACGCCCGGCAACAGGTAAACCGACGCCTCCCCCGCTTTCAGGTCATAGGATTGGCCGCTTTGGTAATCATGC
>SXQR01000189.1 GCA_005792865.1 Flavobacterium sp.
GCCTATCACTTTACAAAGGGCATCCAACGAATTTTCAACAACTAAATATCTATGCTATGACCAACATCTCAAAAATTATGTTAGGTGCGCTCTGCCTTGCGGGGGCAACCTTTTACTCGTGCAACGACGATGACGAACCAAACAATGTCGAACCCTCGCTCTATACCCGCCTGGGCGGAACCACGATGGTGGAGGACCCCAACAACCCCAGCGTCATGATCGAGAAGGGCAGGCTCAGCTACCGCTCGGTGGTGGATACGACCATTACCCTGATCGTCGCGGACATCGTCGCCAACGAACCCGGAAATTTTTCGGCCCATTTTGCCCCCTTGGTTGGAGAAGTGAGCAGCGGCGACGCTACCAATGTTGCCGTGCTCAGCAAAAACCTCACGGACTTTTTCTCTGCCAATACGGGAGGCGGGGAAACCAATACCTACACGGGATTGGACATGGTCTCGGCGCACGACCCCGCCGTCAACAACAGGATGGGCGTCAAGGTCAATAATGCGGCATACGACAAATTCGTGGGCTATGTGGTGGAAGCGGCAGCGCTTAATGGCGTTACCAACCAGGAAATAATTGCCGATGTTGGCGCAGTACTTGAATCACTGCGCGCACCCATCGTCCAGGATCCCAACTAAAAACAAGAACGCCGGAAATACCGGCGTTTTTTTATGCTTTTAAATTGTCCAGCATCGTCTTGGTCATTTCTTCAAGGCCGTAGTCGTGCTTCCAGCCCCAATCCTGTCGGGCCGCCGAATCGTCGATGCTCGCAGGCCAACTATCCGCGATCTGTTGCCTGAAGTCGGGCTTGTATGTAATTTCAAAATCAGGGATGTGCTTCCTGATCTGGTCTGCAATTTCCCGGGGCGTGAAACTGATCGCCGCCAGGTTGTAGGAAGAACGGATCTTTACTTTATCGGCGGGCGCCTCCATGATGGAGATTGTCGCGCGTATCGCATCTTCCATGTACATCATCGGCATGCGCGTATCTTCTTTGAGGAAACACTCGTATTTTCTGTCGGAAAGGGCCTTATGGAAAATGTCCACGGCGTAATCGGTAGTCCCGCCGCCCGGAGGGGAAGTCCAGCTGATGAGGCCCGGATACCGGATACTCCTGACATCGACGCCAAAAACGCGGTGGTAATATTCGCACCACCTCTCGCCCGCCTGCTTGCTGATGCCATAGACCGTTGAGGGCTCTGCAACGGTAAATTGCGGGGTCATGTCCTTGGGTGTCGTCGGCCCAAAAACCGCAATGCTGGACGGCCAAAACACCTTTTTTACCTTTCCGGCCTTGGCGATATTCAGGATATGGAAAAGCGAATTCATGTTGAGGTCCCAGGCAAATGCGGGATTTTTTTCGGCAGTTGCCGACAGAAGCGCCGCCATCAGGTAAACTTCCTCGATATGGTGTTGCTCGATCAGGTGCTCAACCTGGTTGTAATCGAGTGCGTTGACCACTTCAAAAGGCCCGGACGAAACCACATCGTTGTTGAGTTTGCGGATGTCCGAAGCAATGACCTGATCCCTTCCGTAAATTTCCCTGAGCTTGTGCGTAAGTTCGGTCCCGATCTGTCCGCAGGCACCGATTATGAGGATTTTTGGCATAGGCAAATATAACGTTTTCGTAAAATTTGCCCGTGCGCAAAAAGGCATTATTCTTAACAAATAATTCGCAGCGCCCACTCCCGGCAACGCGCCCAACTTTGTACCTTTGCGTGAAACCGCGCGCTATGACCCGTATCCTCGTCTTTCTGCTGGCCCTTGCCATTGGCTCCTGTTCCGATGATTCGGCGGAGCGGAAGATTGCATACGAGCGGGAACAGAAAAAAAGCCAGGAAGTCTTTGCGGCCATCAGCAAGGCATGGCAATTCAATACCGTGCCGATGAATCCACAATCGGAAAATCTGCGGGCTTCATGGGGCCCGTGGCGCGTTTTCCTTCGGGAACTCGAGCAGAAACCACAAAGCACGATTACGGCATTCCGCGCAAAGAGCAAACTGCTTTCCACGCGCGCACAGGAACTTCAGGATATTCCGCCACCTTACAACAGGCCGGAGGTCATCAGCCGCATCTCGGTGCTCAGGACCAAGATCCACGAACTTGACCTTTATATCAACCTTGACCGCATCCCGCGGGATAAGGTAACGGCCCTGGTCTCTGAAATAAACGTGGAAATCGCATCGTTCCAGTCGCAACTTGCCGAAATTGCCCGCCGCAACCAGATTCCGCGTGAACAGGGCGAATCAGACCTGATCCGCATGCGCGATACCTCGCGGGCCATTCCAAGCCCTTCTAAACCGATGAAGTTTGAGTAAGGCCGACGTTATTTCAAAATTTGACACCGACCGGCGGGTCGCGTCAATTGCGGCCGGCGTTTCAAGACGCGGCGAAAAATTCAGGCTGACCGGGCTCACCGGATCGGCGCTCTCCTTTACGGTAAAGGCCATTTTTGAGCAATCTGAAAAGCCGATGCTGCTGGTTTTGCACGACAAGGAAGAATCTGCCTATTACCTCAACGACCTCGAACAGCTTACTGGGGAACAGGACGTACTGTTCTATCCGGGATCGTACCGCCGGCCATACGAAATCGAGGAAACCGACAACGCGAATGTCCTGCTTCGCGCAGAGGTGCTCAACAGGCTGAATTCCAGAAAAAAACCTGCCCTGATCGTATCCTATCCCGATGCGATCTTTGAGAAAGTGATCACGCGCAAGGAACTAGACAAGAACACCCTTAAAGTCGCCGTCGGTGACCAGATTTCCATCGAATTCATCAACGAAGTGCTTTTTGAATACGAATTCCGTCGCGTGGACTTCATCACGGAGCCCGGTGAATTTTCGGTTAGGGGCGGCATTATCGACGTCTTTTCCTTTTCAAACGACAACCCATACCGAATTGAATTTTTTGGCAACGAGGTTGAAAGCATCCGGACATTTGACGTTGAAACGCAGCTTTCGGTTGAAAAACAGAAAAAGATCACCATAATCCCCAATGTCGAAAACAAGTTTTTTCGCGATAAGAGGGAAAGTTTCCTGGAGTACATTTCGGCCGAAACCGTTCTGTGCGTCAGCAACCTGCCAGAGGTGGCCACGCAGATCGAAAAATTATATGACCGCGCCTCGGAGTCTTTTGCCAAACTCGATGCGACGATCAACCACGTCGCGCCGGGAGAATTATTTCTCGATAAAGATGAATTCCTCCGGCAGGTGACGCCGTTTTCGGTGCTGGAAATCGGTACCGAAGCTGCATTTCCCGAAGCTGCCGAGGTCGCCTTCAAGACCACACCCCAGCCGTCGTTCAACAAGCAGTTCGACCTGCTGCTCAACAATCTGGGCGACAATCATGCACGCGGTTACCGGAATTACCTTTTTTGTGCCAATGAGACGCAGGCGCGCAGGTTCCACGATATTTTCGAGTCGCTGGACCTTGCGGGAAGTGAAGACTTCAGGCGCCAATATGACACGATTGTCCTGCCGCTTTACCAAGGGTTCGTGGACCATGACAACCGGATCGCGTGCTACACCGACCACCAGATTTTTGAACGCTACCACAAGTTCAATATCAAGAACGGCTACACCAAGAAACAGGCGCTGACGCTCAAGGAACTCAATACGCTCTCGGTGGGCGATTATGTGACGCACATCGACCACGGGATCGGGAAGTTTGGTGGCCTGCAGAAAATCGAAAACGAAGGCCGAACCCAGGAAGCAATCAAATTGGTGTATGCGGACAATGACATCGTTTACGTCAGCATCCATGCGTTGCACAAGATTTCAAAGTACAACGGCAAAGACGGCGCGCCGCCCAAAATCTATAAACTTGGTTCGGGTGCGTGGAAGGCGCTAAAGCAAAAGACCAAGGCACGCGTGCGGCACATTGCGTTCAACCTCATCCAACTTTACGCAAAAAGGAGACTCGAGAAAGGCTATCGGTACAACCCCGACAGCTATTTGCAGCTCGAACTCGAATCGTCCTTCATTTATGAAGATACGCCCGACCAGACCAAGGCCACCCAGGATGTCAAGGCCGATATGGAAAGCGAGCGC
>SXQR01000190.1 GCA_005792865.1 Flavobacterium sp.
AAAAGAGGCCGAGGCCCCTTTTGTTAAATTTCGGTCGCTTCTGTATTATCGTCCGAACGTTCATTCCGTTTTTCGGCAATGCGTTTTTTGTTTCCGAGCTTCATCGCCTCACCCACCTGGTTGGATGCGGTGAACGACGCGACCATGTTGTTGAGCATGTCGCTTCCGGCCTGCGGCGAATTGGGAAGCAGGATCAGGTTTGAATTGGTATCGGCACCGATTGATTGCAAGGTATCGTAATGCTGGGTGACCACGATCAGGGCCGATGCTTCCTGCGAATTGATCCCGACCTTGTTCAGCACGTCCACGCTTTCCACCAGCCCGCGGGCAATTTCGCGCCTTTGGTCGGCAATACCCTGGCCCTGGAGGCGCTTGCTTTCGGCTTCGGCCTTGGCCTTTGCCACGATGCGGATCCGTGAACTTTCGGCCTCGAACTCTGCGGCGGTTTTCTCGCGGTCGGCTGCGTTGATGCGGTTCATCGCGTTCTTGACCTGGATGTCCGGGTCGATGTCGGTCACCAGCGTATTGATGATGTCGTATCCGTAACTGCTCATGGCCTCGTTGAGTTCGCGCTTGACGGCGATCGCTATATCGTCCTTGCGCTCAAAAACATCGTCGAGCTTGAGCTTGGGCACCTCGGCGCGCACCACGTCAAAAACATACGCGGTGATTTGGTCGTGGGGATATTCAAGTCGGTAAAAGGCATCATAGACCTTGTCCTTGATGACCATGAACTGTACCGACACCTTGATCTTCACAAACACGTTGTCCTTGGTCTTGGTCTCGATCACCACGTCCAGTTGCGTGATTTTCAGGTTGATGCGCCCCGCGATCTTGTCGATGATCGGGATCTTGATCTGGAGTCCGGAGTGGCGGATGCTGTGGTATTTCCCGAATCTTTCAACAATGGCCGCGGTTTGCTGTTTCACCGTAAAGAACGATGACAGCAAGATTACCAGTCCGATGAAAATAAAAATAATTGTAGGTACGTTTTCCATAGTTATTTGATTAGTTCGCGTAAAGTACGAAATTTCCCTTACGTTTGCCGGCAAACCCATGTTATGAAATATTTTGCACTGCTTGCCTTGTTCACTCTTCCGGTGTTGGGCCAACGCGATCTGCACGACTCCAACAGGATCGGGATCAATGGCGGCGTGAACCAATTTGACCTGATGACCGATAATTTCAAGACCGCACCGGGTACGGGCTGGCAGGCCGGTCTGTCGATGCGCGGCAATTTTTACAATGATTTCGACATGGTGTACGGCATTCAGTTCAGCGAGAACAATTTCACCGTCGAGACCATGGCGGGGCCGGTGGCCGAAGACGTCCAATATACCATTCCTTCGGCACAGATCTCGCTCCTTTTAAGTTACAAATTCATTGAAAACCATTTGAGCATGGAGTTTGGCCCCATGCTGCAGGTGAGCGGCAAGATGAAAATGGATGAGTCGGACGAAGGCAACATCGTGAGCGGAACCGACCTTCTCGCAGGCGATATCGCCGACACGAGCCGCTTCAACCTCTTCCCGACCATCGGGATCACGGCGGGTGTCAAACACATAAGGCTCAATGTCATGTACCAGTACGGGGTTACAAATATTTTAGGCGCGCTCAACCAGGACGATCTGGGCGTAAATTTTAAAGGCAATGCCGGAATCCTGAGCGGCTCGATCATCGTTTACCTATGAAAAAATTAATTGCGCTTCTGTTATTTCCTTTGCTGTCCCTGGCGCAGGACGGAATTTTCCTGAAAGATGGTTCTTCTGTGAAGATTTCGGGCGATACAAAAATTTATCCGGGAAAGAACCGGCTTTATTATCGCAATCCTGACAAACGGCGTAAATCGATCAAATACGACAAACTGGATTATGCGGCATGGGAGGGTAAATTGTTCAGGACTGTGACCGATGGCGGGAAGTCCGTCGGTTATTTCCTGCTTACAGACGAGCATGGCCATTCGTTGGCGGCGTTTGTGCAAAACAAGAGCAAATACACGGGCGGATTCCATTCGGCCTACAAGCGATACGATGTGGCCGAACTGCGCGCCGGCGTGATCTCACAACGCATCTCCTTCACCAATTCCGGCCGTGACGACAATCCCGCAAAGCGACGGGAGGCCCATCAGATGATCGTGCGCAATTTTGCGGGATGCAGAAAATTGTTGGACAGGATGCCCGGCGGTGAACCTGACCAGGCCGTGCTCGCCTTTCTCGATGAATTGAAATTTACGCCGTGTGAGTGAAATGGCCGATGGCCGAATCGATTCGCCGGAGGCTTTCTGCCTTGCCGATCATCTCCGCAATATCAAACAGATGCGGCCCCTGCAAAGCGCCAACAAGGCTCAGGCGCAGCGGCTGCATGACCTTGCCCATGCCGATGCCCTCGGCCTCCATCCATGATTTGAGTTCCTGCTCGACGGCCAATGTGGAAAAATCTGCCATTTCCGAAAGCTTCTCACGGACGCGCAGCATCAGTTCACCCGTTTCGGGCTTCCAGTTTTTCGAGGCTTTTTCGTCGTATGCATGAGGCGCCATAAAAAAGTAGCTGCCCAAATCCCAAAGGTCGCCCACAAAATAGGCGCGTTCCTTTATGAGCGAAACCACCTTCTCAACAGACGGCCGTTCGGCAGCGATGCCTTTTGATTGCAGGATCGGAATAAATGCATCGGCCAGTTCCTTGTCGCTTTTGCGGATCAGGTGCTGGTGGTTGAAGGTGCGGTTCTTGACCGGATCGAATTTGGCGCCGGCCTTGTGCACGCGTGACAGGTCAAAGGCCGCGATGAGTTCGTCCAGCGTAAAGATTTCTTTCTCGGTGCCGTCGTTCCAACCCAGCAAGGCCAAAAAGTTGATGACCGCCTCGGGCAAATATCCGGCCTCGCGGTATCCCGGGGAAGTGCCGTCCGGACTTTTCCAATCCAACGGAAACACGGGAAATCCGAGCTTGTCGCCGTCGCGTTTGGAAAGTTTTCCGTTCCCGACGGGTTTCAGGATCAACGGAAGATGTGCAAATTGCGGCGCCTGCCATCCAAATGCGCGGTAAAGCATCACGTGCAACGGCAAGGACGGCAGCCATTCCTCGCCGCGGATCACATGCGAGGTTTCCATGAGATGGTCGTCCACGATGTTTGCCAAATGATAGGTCGGCATGCCATCGCTCTTGAACAGTACCTTGTCGTCCAGCAAGTTCGTGTCAAATTTGATGTCGCCGCGGATGATGTCGTGCAACTCCAGCGTCTGGTTTTCGGGCGTCTTGAAGCGGATAACGTATTCTTCCCCCGACTCGAGCCTTTTTCGAAGATCGTCGCCCGGAATATTGAGTGAATTATCCAGCGCACTGCGGCTCGCGTGATTGTAGATGAACGCGCCTCCCTGCTCTTCCGCCGATTTTCTCAGCGCATCCAGGGAATCGGCGGTATCGAAAGCATAGTACGCGTCGCCGGAAGCGATGAGCCGGTCGGCGTATTCACGGTAGAGTGCCTTGCGTTCGCTTTGCCTGTACGGCCCAAATTTTTCGTTTTTACCAACGGTCTCATCGGGCGGGATGCCCAGCCATTCCAACGCTTCCATGATGTAAGCCTCGGCACCGGGAACAAAGCGGTTCTGGTCGGTATCCTCGACGCGCAGGTAAAATACGCCGCCGTGCTGCTTTGCGAAAAGGTAATTGAACAGGGCTGTCCTCACGCCACCAATGTGGAGCGGACCGGTTGGGCTCGGCGCGAAACGAACGCGTACTTGATGCGACATATATTGGAATTTGCGCAAAGATACGGTTCGGCAAAAAAATATTGCCGTTATTTTAACGTTCTGCAATTCGCTAATGTGTACTTTTATCGGTCATAAATTGGTCAAATTGGAAAATTCGGGCATCATTTACCTCAAACTCGAGGCTTTCATCAAGAAATATTATACCAACGAACTCATTCGGGGTGCCCTGTTTTTTGTCGGCCTTGGCCTGCTGTACCTGCTCTTCACGCTGTTCATCGAGTATTTCCTCTGGCTCAAGCCGGCCGCGCGCACAGTGCTGTTTTGGAGCTTCATCGCCGTGGAGGCCTTCCTTTTGTTCCGATATATATTTTTCC
>SXQR01000191.1 GCA_005792865.1 Flavobacterium sp.
CAGGTTGCGGCCTTCATGATCCATGTGCTCGATTCCTGTTCCATACACCACATGGTCAGGCTGGCTCCTGGAAAGGATCGCGACGCCGCTGTATCCTTTTTTTTGCGCGGGATACCAGTAATTGTGAGGATAGCCCGCCTCTGCAAAGGCCTCTAAAGGAAGTTGTTCGGGGCTTGCCTTGATTTCCTGAAGGCAGACGACATCGGCGCCGGAGGCCCGCAACCATTCAAGTAAACCCTTGTTGATGGCGGCGCGAACACCGTTGACGTTATAGGAAATGATTTTCATAGGCTGCGGGTCAAAAATAGTAAAAAATCAATACCGCGCACCGGATGTCCCGCGGCAGGCCGTATGAGTTTTTTTCTATCTTTGCTTCCTGCTCAAAATCAAGAAAAACCATGGGTTTAGTGACCGCGAAGGAAGTTGCAAAGGCAATAAAAACCGACAGGTACGGTTTTTTGGGCACCTTTTCGGGTTGGTTGCTGATGAAGATCCTCAAGATCTCGAACCTCAATGCGATTTACGATCGGAACAAACATTTGAAAGACGTGGAGTTCCTCAACGCGATCCTTGACGAATTCCAGATCAAGTTTGAGATTCCCGAAGAAGACCTTAAGCGTTTGCCCAAGGAAGGCGCCTACATCACGATATCGAACCATCCGCTTGGCGGGATTGACGGCATTCTTTTGCTAAAGCTGATGCTTGAGCGCGAACCCAATTTCAAGATTATCGCCAATTTCCTGCTGCACCGCATCGACCCGATGAAGCCCTATATCATGCCCGTCAATCCTTTCGAGACGCACAAAGACGCCAAATCCAGCGTTGTTGGAATCAAGGAAACGCTTCGGCACCTGAGCGACGGCAAACCGCTGGGCATGTTTCCCGCTGGCGAGGTTTCCACATATATCGACGGGAAGCTCATCGTGGACCGCGACTGGGAAGAGGGCGCGATCAAGGTCATTCGCAAGGCGCAGGTGCCCGTGGTCCCGATTTATTTCCACGCCAAAAATTCGCGGCTTTTCTATTTTCTGTCGCGCATCAACGATACCTTTCGCACCGCCAAGTTGCCGTCGGAACTGTTTTCGCAAAAAGACCGCGTGATCAAGGTCAGGATCGGGAAGCCTATTTCGGTGGCAGAACAGAACGAACATGCCACGATCCAGGATTATTCCAGGTTTCTGCGCAAAAAAACCTATATGCTGGCCAACCCATTCGAGAAGGAAAGTTCCTTTTTGACGACGCCCAACCTCAAGATTCCCAAAAGTCCGAAGCAGATCGCGACACCCGCCAATCAGGACAAGATGCTAAAGGAAGTCGAGGCGCTCCGCAAAACCGAATGCCGCCTGCTCCAGAGCAAGAATTATGAGGTTTTCTTTGCCGATGCCGCGCAAATCCCAAACCTGTTGCACGAAATCGGGCGGCTGCGCGAGGTGACGTTCAGGGAAGTGGGCGAAGGCACCAACGAATCCATCGACCTCGACAAGTACGACCGCTATTACCGCCACATGTTTTTGTGGGACGATGAAAGCAAGCAGATTGCGGGCGCGTACCGCATGGGGCTCGGTTCCGAGATCTTTTCAAAATACGGGATCGACGGTTTCTACCTTCAGGAACTTTTCAGGTTTGAGCCTGAACTTTTCGACATGATGTCCAAATCCATCGAGATGGGCCGCGCGTTCATTTCCAAGGAATACCAGCAAAAACCGATGCCGCTCTTTTTGCTGTGGAAGGGAATTGTGCACACGACGCTTCGGTATCCCGAGCACAAATTCCTGATTGGCGGGGTCTCGATCAGCAACCAGTTTTCGGATTTTTCCAAATCGCTGATGATCGAATTCATGAAGTCGCATTACTACGATCCTTATGTGGCGCAGTATGTTTATCCGCGAAAGGAATACAAGGTGAAGCTCAAGGATGCCGACAAGGATTTTATTTTTGACGAGGCCGAATCCGATCTCAACCGCTTTGACAAGATCATCGACGAGCTCGAACCGGGAACGCTTCGGCTGCCGGTGCTCATCAAGAAATACATCAAGCAGAACGCGAAGGTGGTCGCTTTCAATGTCGATCCGCTTTTCAACAATGCCGTGGACGGGCTGATGTACATCCGCATTGCCGATATCCCGGAGAGCACAATGAAGCCGGTGATGGAGGAATTCCAGGCCGAACTTGAGCGAAGGCTGGCCGAAAAGGGAGAATTACACTGAATTATTCGGCCGAGATCTTTTGAATGGCCTTCCATTCGGACGGCTGCAGCACCTCTTTTTTAGTGAACTTTTTGCCCGATGCATACCGCAGCACCGCCTTGGCGCGCTCCGCCGATTCGGGATGCGTCGATACCCAATACACCGCGCTTGGCACGTCTGCTCCCTGCGCCATCCGGTAAAGGAAATCGGCAAAAGGGCGCGGATCGATTCCCGCCTTGAGCAGATAATCCACAGAGGACATATCGGCTTCGCGTTCCAGTTTCCTGTCATACGCCGATGAGGAAAGCATCCGCACGCTCTCGCCCACCATCTCCGAACCCTGTCCGCCGGTCGCCATCTGCAACAGCAAGGCCAGGCCCACTTCCTTGGCGAGTTTCTTCATGACGTGGTTCTTTTCCAGGTGCGCAAGCTCGTGGCCGATGACCCCTGCCAGTTCGGCCTCGTTCTTGGATTCGGTGATCAACCCTGTGTACACGACCATGTGGTTACCGGGCATTGCAAAGGCGTTCACCTCGTCCTTGCTGACGATATGCAGCTTGATGCTGTCCTTTTCCACGCCGTTTTCTTCGGCGATGCGGTCAAGGATCTTGCGGACACCGTCATTGACCGAGTCGTTGGTGACAACTTCCTCCTGCCGCTCGATCGATTCCCAGAATATCTTTCCGAGCTTGTACTCGGTGCGGTCACCGGCGCGTTCGGCATTGAAGAGCTTCATGAAATCCACCTGCGAAAACGCCAGCCAGGCGCCAAGAAAACATCCGCCGAGGACAAGTCCCTGGAACAAAGTCTTTTTTACCATCATTTCCTGACCGTTAGGTTTGTCAATCCGCCAAAAAACCAAAGTTCAACGTGCTTCCCCTTGCGCGTTTTTACGGCGGTGGAGATGATCGCGAAAAACTCGACTATATTGAGGAGGATGACCGAGAAGATGTATGCGAAATACTCGTTGCTGAGCGTCTCGTCGCCAAAGAGGATCGACATCGACCACCAAAAACTGATGCTGTTGAAAACCAAAAGGATGGCCTGGGAATAAAGCGCCTGCGTACAGTGCCAACGCACGAAGTAAGTTCCTTTCCGGTTGGCCAGGAAGAAGAAAAACGTGGCCAGCAGGTTGATGATCGGCAACGGAAGACCGGCCACGAGTGCAACCAGCGACATCAGGTAACTGTTTGAAGCTTTCTCGGCCTCATGCTCACCGGGTTTGTAGGGAAAATTTGTCGTCATACGTTTTTATAAATGTTCCAGATCCAGTTCAATACGATCAGGATTATGACCAAAGCCGAAATCCATTTGACCCTCAGCTTTCCTTCGAGCCAACCCCAGGCACGGTGCAGGGTCCGCTTGCCGCTCGCCAGGTCGAATGCCATCCACATCGGGACCGCTGCAAGGCCCACGGCCAATAAAAGCCCCAACGGATTGATAAGCAACGCCCCGACGGCATCACCGCGCCAGATTGCGAGTACCGCGCGCGTTGAACCGCAAGATGGACAGGGGACTCCCGTCACGTTCTTGAACATGCAGGGGCCCAATCCGGAGGGATCGGTAATCTGCCCGGCCGAATAAATCAGGTAAAGGTAACCCGCGAGGCAGGCGGCGGCCAGCAGCAGGTATAGCCTTTTTGGCGTCATCTCAATAAATCGCCTGGAGCAACATGTCCATGTTCTTCTCGCGGGCAACGCCCATGATCAGGAACCAGTCCACGATGGTCCAGATGTGAAGTCCGCCGCATGTGAGCAATTTTGCAATGCCCAAACCCGTATCGCCGAGAAAAAACCGATCGATGCCCAGCGATCCGCCCAAAAGGGAAACCAACAGGGTATGCGTGGGATTCTTGAAATGCAGGTTTTGCACGGCGATCCACCGATTTTCGTCGAGGGTCAACAGTTTCTCGCGAATGGGCATCAGGTTGTGCGATTCAAAGTATTTGGCGTTCATCATCATGAACAGGTCCACCTTATTGGTATCCATCATTGTCTTGGTGTTTAGGAGCAGGAATTAAAACCAGGGCTTTCGGCCAACCTGGTAGGTTTGGTAAAATTCTTCGTCAGACTTCACCAGATAGATAATGCCCTCGATGAACCCGATGATGCCGCCTATTCCGCAGGTACATATGGAAATGATGATTTGGATGATGCCTTCCTTAGTGTAAC
>SXQR01000192.1 GCA_005792865.1 Flavobacterium sp.
AATACCAAATCGTGCCCAAAGCCGCGATCGTAAGCCCGTAGGAAGCGGCTCCCGCAATGACGACGGTTTTTTGCCTGCCCCGGTCCAGTGTATCGGCGGGCGTAAGGAAGGATTGTGCCGCGAGCGACAACTGCGATAAAAGGAACATCTGCGTCAGGACGCGCCTCATCTCCTGATGCCCTGCGAATTGATCCAAGCCACATACTTGCGCCGGTTGACCTCGTGCCCCGCTGCCGTCTCGGCGAACTCGTGGTAGCCAAAGCGCTCGACGCTGGCACAGAAATAAAGATAATCGTGGGTTTCCGGTTTCAACACCGCTTCCAGCGCCGAAATGTCGGGCATCGCGATGGGTCCCGGCGGAATTCCCTCGTATTTATAGGTGTTATAGGGCGAATCTGTTTCAAGATCCTTGTAGAGGACCCTTTTGATCACCCGGCCAAAATCGTTTTCACTTTTCTTGACGGCATAGATCACGGTAGGGTCTGCCTCGAGTTTCATGCCTTTCCTGAGCCGGTTGAGGTAAACACCGGCCACCCGCGGCCTCTCGTCCTGCTTGACGGTCTCCTTGTGGACGATGGAAGCCAGGATGGAAACCTCCAGCGGCGACAAACCCTGCTTTTGCGCCAGGGCCTTGCGCTCATCGGTCCAGAAATTACGGTATTCACGGGCCATCCGGTCGCGGAACTTTTCGGCCGATGTATTCCAGTAGATCTCATAGGAGTTCGGGACAAAGAGGCTCAGCACATTTTCCGGGTTGAAACCCGTGTCGGCCAGGAACTGTTTGTCGGTGAACGCGGCCATGAGCGCCGTGCTGTCGGCTTCGATCTGGCTCCCGATGCGTCCCGCAAGGTCCTCAAGGCGTTCCTGATTGTTGAAGGCGAGGTTGACGGGCACGTTCTGCCGAAGGGCATTTACGATCTCATTGCTGTTCATGCCGCGTTTGAGCAGGAAACGGCCGGCCTTGACGTTGCCAGGATAGGATTTTTTTTCGGCGACTGACGTAAACCGTTCAACGTCCTTGACGACCGGCGAAATAATCTTCACGACGTCATCGTAGTTGGCATCGGTGGGAATATGCACAAAGGTTTCCTTCCCTTCAAAATTGGTGTTGGACGAAAAAATGTCGCGGTAAAGCAGGTATCCGTAAATAATAAGTGCCGAAACCACGAGGACCGAGACGACGGCCGCAACTTTCTTGATATTCACTTTCAATGTTTTATTAGCTGATAGATCAATTCATCCCGATACGCGCCATCGACCAGGTTCCACTCCTTTCGATGTCCGCACTGGCGAAAGCCAAAAGTAGTAAAAAGGCCGATACTGGCTTCATTCACGGGATCGATGTGTGCGTATAGCTGATGGAGGTTGAGCGTATGGAACGCGTATCCGGCCAAAAGGGCCATTGCTTCGGTGCCGACACCCTTTTGCCGCGCAGGTTCGTCAACGATGATGCCCACTCCTGCCCTATTGTGGACAGGGTCGTAATCGTAAAGGTCGATCAGGCCGATTGCCTCAAAACGATCCGGAAGGCAAATCGCGAGCCTGAGCTGTTTGGCCGTATGCAGGTCCTGGTGCGCATTTTCCAGGTATTGACGAATCACGAATCGCGAAAACGGCGTGCGCGTATTTCCAAAGGCCCACATCCCCTCATCGTTTTCCACGCGGTGCACGAATGCGAGGTCGTCGGGTTCGAGCGCCCGAAGCCAGACCTTATCTCCCTTGAGCCTCATGATTCGATAATCCCTTCAAAGACAAACTGGGCAGGTCCCGTGAGGCGGATGTTGGTATAATGCTTCCCGTCAAAATCAAAAGCGACCTTCAACTTCCCGCCGGGCACATGCAGCGTCACCTCGTTGGACCCGGTCTTACCCGAGGCATGCATGGCCAGTGCCACCGCCGTCGCGCCGGTTCCGCACGAAAGCGTCTCATCTTCAACGCCCCTTTCATAGGTGCGAACTGAAAAATTGTCAGCGTCGATTGCCTCGACGAAATTGACATTGCTGCCCTCGCGGCCATAGATTTCGTGGCGTATGCGCGAGCCCTCGGCAAAAACGTCAAATTTATCCAACGCAGCCACCATTTGGACGTGATGCGGCGATCCGGTATCCAAAAACCAATTATTGTCCTGAGTCCTGACAGCATCCACATCCTTCATGAGAAGGGAAATGTCGCCATCCGCAAGTATGGTCGCCTCGTGGGGACCGTCGGAAGCGGTGAATCGCGTGGTGTCGCCGATGAGCTCGAGCGATTTCGCAAAGGCAACGGCGCACCGTCCGCCATTCCCGCACATGGAACCGGGCCGGCCGTCCGAATTGTGGTAGAGCATGGCAAAATCTGAACTTTTGTCACGTTCAATCAGGATCAGTCCATCGGCACCTATGCCAAACCGTCGGTCACATATCCTGTTTATCAGGCTGGTATCGTTCTTGGGGAACGTGCCACCGCGGTTATCGATCATGATAAAATCGTTTCCCGTACCCTGGTATTTATGGAACGCAATTTTCATTGGGATGAGTTGTAGC
>SXQR01000193.1 GCA_005792865.1 Flavobacterium sp.
CGCGCAATCAAGAGCGCCGCAGAAATCACGCTCATCCGCCGTGCGACGCAGCTCGCAGGGCTCGGCATCATGGAAGCCATGCGGTCCACGAGCCCGGGCGTGTACGAGTACCAGCTGGACGCAGCCGCCAAGTACGTGCACTACCTCAACGGCGCGCGCGGCGACGGCTACGCCTCCATCATCGGCGGCGGCACGAACGCCTGGATGGGACACTACTTCCGCAAGACGGACGTGCTGCGCGACGGTGACCTTGTGTTGATGGACTACGCGCCCGACTACCGCTACTACACCAGCGACGTCACGCGCATCTGGCCGGTGAATGGAACCTTCACGCCGGCGCAGGCCGCGCTGTACGAGTTCATCGTTGTCTATCGCGACGCGTTCTTCCGCCATATCAAGCCCGGCGTCACCGCCGACGAGGTGCTCGACCGAGCCGCCGCGGACATGAAGCAGTGGCTCGTGGGAAAGACGTTCGCATCGCCCGCCCACCTCAAGGCGGTTCAGGAGGGCCTCGTCTTCCGCGGACACTTTCAGCATCCGGTGGGCATGGCGGTGCACGACGTGGGACGTGTGCGCGGCGTGCCGCTCAAGCCGGGCATGGTGTTCACGATCGAGCCGATGATCAACATGGGCACGCGTAACATCAAGCACCTCAAGGACGGCTGGACCATCGTGACGGCCGACGGGAAACCCTCGGCGCATTTTGAGCACAACGTGGCCCTGGTGAACGGCAGGCCGGAACTGCTTTCGACCTTTGCCTATATTTACAAGGCACTGGGCATCGAGTCGGATGAGGAGAATGAATTCAGGAAAAATCCCGTAGCGGTTTGAAAAAATTGTTCAGGCTGATACTGAATGCCGTGCCGCGGCCCGTGCTGATCCGCCTGAGCTACGTGGTGCGCCCTTTGCTGGACCTGGCGCTCCGCGGAAAAAACTTCACCGACCCCATCGACGGCAAGAGCTACCGCGCCTTCCTTCCCTACGGTTACGGCAAACAACGCAACAACGTCCTTGCCCCGGGCACGCTTTCGCTAGAGCGGCACCGGTTGCTGTGGCTTTACCTGAAGAACGAGACCGATTTCTTCTCGGCACCAAAAAAAGTCCTCCATTTTGCGCCGGAACAGGCATTTTTAAAGCGGTTCCGCAAGATGAAAAACCTCGATTACACCACCACCGACCTGCTTTCCCCGATCGCCGATGTAAAGGCCGACATCTGCAACCTGCCTTTCGCGTCCGATACCTATGACGTCATCCTGTGCAACCACGTGCTCGAGCACATCCCCGACGACAAAAAGGCAATGCACGAGCTCTTTCGCGTGATGAAACCGGGCGGCATGGGCATTTTCCAGGTGCCGCAGGATCTTTCCCGTGCAAACACTTTTGAGGACGATTCCATCACCGACAAAAAGAAGCGCGCCGAAATTTTTGGCCAGTATGACCACGTCCGGGTGTACGGCCGCGACTTTTTTGACAGGCTTCGCGCGACAGGATTCAACGTGATCGAGGAAGATTACACCGCCAAGCTTGGCCCGGAACTTGTAAAGCGGCATGCGCTTGCGCCGGGTGAGATCATTCCCGTGTGCTTCAAGCCCGCATAAATTGCTATATTTACTTTTCAGAAATCACAAGATGGCCAGATTCTTCACCAGGCTCGCGCTCCTATTGGCGTTTGTAAACCTTTCGGGACAGGTCCAGGAGACGCCTCCACCCTTTAATATCAAGACCGTTGCCTTCACGCAGAACGGCCAGGTTTCGGTGCCGCTGTTTGCGCTCAATGATTCGTTCAGGCTCGAATTTGACGACCTGTACGGCAACGAGGCGAACTATTATTACGAGATCGTGCACTGTGACTATGACTGGCGCCCGTCGCAATTGGCCAAGACCGAATACCTCAACGGATTTGACAACCAACGCATCCAGGAATACACCAACTCTTTCAACACGCTGCAGTTATTTTCGCATTACAGGCTCAGCTTCCCCAACCGATTCACGCAGTTCCGTGTGTCGGGGAATTATGTCATCAAGGTCCTGAACGAGGAAAAGGACGTGGTGTTCTCGCGACGTTTCATCCTTTACGAAAACCTGGTGAACGTTCCGCTGCAGGTCAGGCGCGCGCGCAATGTGGCCGAGATCGAGCAGAAGCAGAACCTTGATTTTGCGATCCGGTCAAATTCGATCGTTTTCCAGAACCCGCTCAAGAACGTCAAGGTGCTGTTGATGCAAAACGGACGCTTCGACAACGCGATCTACAACATCAAGCCGCAATACACCATTGCCAACGACCTCATCTATAAATACGATGCCGAGACACAGTTTTGGGCCGGAAACGAGTTCCTGTTTTTTGAGAACAAGGACATCCGGGCGGCCAACAACTTCATTGCGCGGGTGCGGTCGGAGAAGGACGGGATCTATTCGGCACAGCTTTACACGCACGACGCGCGGGCAGCGGCACCCTATACCTTCGCGCCCGACATCAACGGCAGTTTCCTGGTCAACAATGTCAACGCGACCAACAACGAAGTCGAGGCCGATTACGCCTGGGTTTTCTTCACGCTGTCGGCGCCGGGATTCCAGCTCCGCAAGGACATTTACATCAATGGGATGTTCAACAATTTCGCGCTGTTGCCCGAAAACAGGATGGATTACAACGCGCAGACGGGACTTTACGAGAAAGCGTTGATGATCAAACAGGGTTTTACCAATTACCAATATGTCGTGGTGGACAAGGCCCTGAAGATCGATCATGCCAATGCCATCGACGGCAATTTCTACCAGACCGAGAACAATTATTTCGCGATTGTTTACTACCGTGAAAACAATGCGCGTTATGACCGCGTCATCGGCAAAGGCGTGGCAAGTTCCATCGACATCACCAATTGATAAAATTGATTTAAAACCGCCGGTCGAATTTTAATTTTTGTAAATTTGACGGCAATGCCATAATTTTCAAGGCAATGGTAAGTCAGATAACCCGCGGCATCAAGATTTCGGTCATGACTAGTTTTGAAGGAACTTACTTCAAGAACTATAAGATCCACTATGCGTTCAGTTACGAGATTACCATTGAGAACCATTCGAAGGACTCGGTGCAGCTGCAATCCCGCCACTGGGAAATCTTTGACTCGCTCAACGACATGGAAGTGGTGGACGGTGAAGGCGTCATCGGCAAGAAACCTGTACTTAAGCCCGGCGAATTGCACAGTTACAGTTCGGGGTGCTTGCTATCGTCGCCTTTCGGGGCCATGAAGGGTCACTTCAACATGATCAACTTTACTTCCACGAAAAATTTCAAGGTCATCGTGCCGACTTTCCGCCTGAGCGCGCCATTCGCATTGAATTAACCGCACACCACGATCACCTCATCGCGCGTTACCGCATAAACGCAGTCATCGGTGTGCGGAATCATCTCATACGTGCCGGTAAATTGCCCAAACGCCGGCAGGATCATCTGGACGGGGCGATGGAAAAAACACGGCATCGTCAAAAATTGCCTCCCGCCACCCCGAAGCCTCACGGAGGGATGGATGTGCCCACAAAAATTGAACATCCCTGCCTCTTCCTCCGGTTTGTGCGTGAGCAGGAACCTGCCCAATCGCAGTTCGTCAAAGACCGGTACGCCCATTTCCTCATACCGGTACGGCGCAATGACATCGTGGTTTCCCGCGATGAGGATTACCGCAGATGCAACGCCAACGGCCCACTCGCGGAAAAGCAACCATTCACTGTTGAGGTCGCTGTGGAAAAGGTCGCCCAGAAAAATGATGCGGCCCGGATTGAAAAATTCGGTTACCTGCTCCAATTGCGCAAAGTTGCCAAAAACCGATGTCGGCGGCACCGCGACGCCTGCCTTGCGAAAGTGGGAGACCTTGCCCAGGTGGACATCGGCAATCAAAAGTGAATTCCTCGCAGACCAGAAAATTGCCCCTGAAGGATGCAGGATAAAGTTCTCGTTATGAATAGTGACGGTGTGTGTCATGCAGGAAAAAAACGCAAATTTCGCGCTTTCATTATTCCTTCATGTAAGCGGCGGTCATTTTTTTAATGCGGTCCGAGAGTTTTTCGCTCGAAAGTTTCTCGCGCAGGCGGTCGGTGATGATCGGGAATGAGAACGGCGTGGGTTTTTCGCACTGTTTCCACACGATGTTTTGTTTGCCGATGCGCTCCAGTGCCATGATCACGCGGCCTTCCTCAAGCTGATGCTCGAAGGTTTCGCGATACGCCTGCTGGAAGAGCAGGTTGTCCGGTTCGTAATCCCGAAAAACCTCGAACAATAGCTGCGAACTTCCCTGAAGGTGCTTGGTCTTGATCACCTGGCCGGGATATCCGGTGAACACAAGCCCGGCAATCACGGCGATGTCGCGGAACTTGCGCCGGGCCATCTCGGTCGCGTTCAAACTTCGTTGCAAATCGTCGTGAACGTGGATGGGCGCGAAAAGGTCGTTGTCCAGTACCGATTGCATGTCGATGGGCTGGTCTGACAAAAGTTCGAATCCGTAATCGTTATACGCCAGCGAAAACGTAATCGGCGAAAGCAAACTGATGCGGAAGGCAAGCAAACTGGCGAGCGCCTCGTGCACGAAACGCCCCTCGAAGGGATAGAAGATCGCGTGGTAACCCTCGCGGGTCTTGAAGGTCTCGATGAGGAATTCGTCCGGGCCCGGAACGATGGATTCCTTTCGCTGGCGGGCAAAGATTCCCGAAAGCGCCCGGAGTTCAGGGGATTGCTTGGGTGAATTGGCGGCGTAAAGTTCCTGCCGGAGCAGTTCGCTCATCTGCGCCGAGAGCGTCAGCCGCCCGCCAAGCCAGCTCGCGTGGTGCGTGGGTTTGCCGCGTTCGGCGTTGCGCACCAGGACCTGCATGTTCTTGACCTGGTAGAGTTCGAGTTTTTTGCCCGCAAACACGAAAATGTCGCCGGGACTCAGCTTGGAGATGAACCATTCCTCGATCGTTCCCACATACCCGCCGCCAAGGAATTTCACGTGCAACACCGCGTCACCCACGATGGTCCCGATCTGCATCCGGTGGTGCAACGCGGTCGAACGGTTGTTGATCTTGAATAGCCCGTCGTCCATGATTTCCACCTTTTTATATTCGTCATACGCCTGCAGCGACTGGCTGCCGTTGACGATGAAGTTCAATACCCATTGCCAGTTCTCCGGCGTCATGGCCTGGTAGCAAAAAGTCGATTGGACCTCGGGGAAAATCTCGTCGGGATGAAAACCGTCGGAAACCGCGAGGGTATTGAGGTATTGGACAAGGACGTCCCAGCTGTTGAGGTACGGAACGCGGTCCTCGACCACCTGCTTTTTCGCGGCTTTCTTGAGTGCCGATGCCTCGATGAGTTCGATGGCGTGCGTAGCCAAAAAATAAATCACTGACTCCTTCCCCGGCTGGTGGCCGCTCCTGCCCGCCCTTTGCAGGAATCGCGCGACGCCTTTGGGACCGCCCACCTGGATGATGGATTCAACGGGTGCGAAATCGACGCCGAGATCGAGGCTCGAGGTGCAGACGACGACCTTCAGTTGCTCCTCGCGGATCGCATTTTCCACCCACAACCTTGTCTCCCGGCTGATGCTCGAGTGGTGCATCGCCATCTCGCCGGCAAATTCGGGATAGGCTTCCAATAACCTTTGAAACCAGATCTCGCACGCCGAACGCACGTTGGTAAAAATCAGCGTGGTGCGGCTTCGGCGAATTATCGGAACCACCTCGTCA
>SXQR01000194.1 GCA_005792865.1 Flavobacterium sp.
ACTGTATCTCGACCGCGCCATTTATCGCCCCGGCCAAAAAGTTTATTACAAGGGTATCGCTACGCGTAAGCACATGGGTGTTACACGCGTCGTGCCACAACTTTCGCTTCAGGTTACAGCGTCAAACACGAATGATGAGGATATTTTCACAGCAGACGTGATCACAAACGAATTCGGTTCCTTTCACGGCGAGTTTTCCCTTCCGCCCGACGGTCTTCCAGGCCGCTTCAACCTTGTAGCGGAGGAACCTTCCAAAGATGAATCCGAATTTTGGGACGAGAATGAATTGCAGTATTCTACGGTGGATTTCAGGGTTGAGGAGTACAAAAGGCCAAAGTTCGAGGTAACCATCAAACCGTCCGAAGCAATTCAGCGGATCAACGAGATGATAAGCATTCAGGGCGAGTCACGCTCTTTTTCCGGGAGCCCCGTTTCCGGTGCGGCCGTGAAATATTGGGTTAGGCGCGACACCTATCTGCAAAACCTGTACGCCGAAAGCCGCGAAGCCATTGATTCAGGCGAGACCACAACCGATGCCTCGGGTAATTTCACGATTGAATTCCTGGCATCCGCCGATAAAACTCCAGAGGATCGTTTGCCCTTATTCAGGTATGAGATTTCCGCCGATGTAACAGACATCAACGGCGAGACCAGGAACGTTAAAAAAACCATCACGCTGGGCTACCACGCGATCGACCTGAATATTGCCGTCGCAAACCGCCTCGATGCGAAGGATAAAAATTCGGTTACCCTTACGAGCGCCAACCTGTCGGGCGAGACCGTTGCCGTCAAGGGAAAATTGGAGATTTTCACGAGCGGCCAGCCTGTTCGTAAATTTCAGGAGCGTTCCCATTTCCCTCCCGAGATTCCTATCATTCCCAACGACCAATTCGAACGGCTATTTCCTTATGAGGACAATATCGGAAGGGTCACTCCCGAATGGAAACTGATATCGACTCGCGAAGTGGATACCGGCAGGAGGAGCGAGTACCCGCTTGAGTTGAAAAACGCCGAACCCGGAACCTATAAGATCGTTTTTACCTCGACCGACGGTTTCCGCAAAATTGAAAAGTCGGCGGTCTTTAATCTTATGAACGACGAAAAGATCGATCCCGTTTCGCAGATTGTCCTAGTCAGGCAGGTGAATGACAATCCGCAGCGCGACGGCTACCTTGATTTGCACCTGACCTCGGTGGTGCCCGAGCTTTACATCCGGATCGCCGCGGCTTCCGAGGATATCGGGTTTTTTGACCAAAATGTCAGACTTCGCCATCATGAGGCCAGGGTGCGGATTCCGCTCGATTCAAATATGCGTTACAATGTATTGATTGCATTCGAGGGGATTTTTGACAACCGTTATTTCTACGTCGAGAAGGCGATCAAGATCAATACGCCAATTCCCAACCTGAGTTTTGAGGTTGAAAGCTTCCGCAACAAGATGGCGCCCGGCGACAAGGAAAATTGGTCGTTCAAATTAAAAGCCGCACACACCCAACGGGAATCGGAGGTCCTGGCCTCGATGTACGACTGTTCGCTGGATCAATTTGCCGTCGAAAACTGGGGCACTCCCTCGTTCCCAGAATTATTTAACAGGATTTCCCGCAGCGCGATGTTCGGTACCAGGCCGGAGCGTGCAACATTGAACTTTTACCGAAAACCCTTTGACTATACGGTCAATCGCAATGAGGAAATCCAGTTTATGTGGTTTGGGTTTGATTTTGCGTCCGCTGACAGCAGGCAGGCTACCGACATTTATCATTACCAATGGGCGAAAAAGAAGAAGAAACCTTCAGATGCGCACATTATTTCGGGTATCGTGGCTGATGCGACCGGGCCGATTCCGGGGGCGAACGTTATGGTTCAGGGAACGCTCAGGGGCACGCAAACCGATATTGACGGATATTATGAAATCGAAGCCGGAAAGGGAGAGATTCTGGTATTCAGCTATGTTGGCATGACCGACTACACAGCCGTGGTGGGCAAGGCCAATGTAATCAATGCCACCTTGGAAGAAGGGCTGATGCTAAGCGAGGTCGTGGTAACGGGAGCATTGGGAATCCGCAGGGTCCGCGATGCCGTAACCTCTTCCCAGGTAATAATACAAGATGACAAATCGCCTGAAATCTCCGACCCCAATGCGGTGCTGGCTTTGGTGGGAAATACTTCCGGTTTGCAAGTACAGCAGACTCCGGGCATTCCCGGAAGTACCAGGGTGATCCTGAGAGGCAACCGCAGCCTTACAGGGAATGGAGAGGCATTGGTTGTCATCGATGGGCAGATTAGCACGTTAAGCGCCCTGAGCACCATGTCACCCGAAAATATTCTGAGCGTTTCTGTTCTCAAAGGCGAGCAGGCGGTGGCGCTTTACGGCGAAGCCGGTCGAAATGGCGCCGTGATCGTCACCACTCAAAAGTCGCTGGAAGCGCTCAATAATGTCAAGGCGCGGAAGAATTTGTCAGAAACCGCATTTTTCTTCCCGAACCTAACCACTGACAAGCAAGGCAGGATTAAATTTTCCTTTGATGCGCCCGAGGCCCTGACCAGCTGGAAGTTCAGGATGCTCGCCCACAACAAAGAGGCGGTTTCAAATCATTTCCAGGCATCGGCGGTCACGCAAAAAGACCTGATGGTCGTCCCAAATTTACCGCGGTTCCTGCGCGAGCACGATACGATCGTACTGTCGGCCAAGGTCGTGAACATGACAAAAGAAGCCAAAACGGGTGTTGCGGTTCTTCAACTCTTTGACGCGGCAGATCTTTCACCGGCCGATTCGCGCAGCCTGAATACGCGCACCGTACAGAATTTCACGTTGCTTCCTCTCCAGAACTCGGTAATTCATTGGAAGATCGTGGTGCCCAAGGCAATGCACGGCATGCAGGTGAGGGTCGTGGCCAGGGCCGGCGACTTTTCTGATGGCGAAGAAAACATTTTACCAATATTGACCAATGATATTTTCATTACCGAAAGTGTTCCGATGTGGGTTCCGGCCAAATCGAAACGAACCTTCACCCTCGAAAATCTTCGGGATAATAACTCGCCAACGCTAAGGCATCACGGGTTGACGCTGGAATACACGTCCAATCCGGCCTGGCTCGCGATAAAATCGCTGCCGTACCTCATGGAATACGAGCACGAATGCAGCGAGCAGACCTTCGCCCGGTTTTTTGCCAATG
>SXQR01000195.1 GCA_005792865.1 Flavobacterium sp.
CAGAAGCCCATTTCCAGTCGCAAGGTATCACGGGCGGCCAGGCCAATGGGCTTGATCCCGAATTCCGTGCCGGACTCAAAAACTTTTTCCCAGATTTTCTCAACCTGTTCGTTCTTGCAATAGATTTCGAACCCGCCCGATCCGGTGTATCCCGTCGCCGAAATGATGACGTCATCAAATCCCGCAAATTCTCCGATTTCAAAATGATAGTATTTGATCGCGGAAAGGTCCACCGAAGTCAGTTTCTGCATGGCCTCGGTTGCTTTGGGCCCCTGGACGGCGAGTAGCGAATATTGTTCGGACGCGTTTTCCATCTCTACCCCGAGGTCGTTGTGCGCCATGATCCATTCCCAATCCTTGGTAATGTTGGAGGCGTTGACCACAAGCATGTAGTGATTATCGGCGATCATATAGATGATCAGGTCGTCGACAATGCCTCCCTCACGGTTGGGAAAACAGGAATACTGCGCCTTGCCCGGCGTCAGCACCGACGCGTCGTTTGTGGTGATCTTTTGGATCAGATCCAGCGCTTTTGGCCCCTTCAGGAAGAATTCGCCCATGTGCGAAACGTCAAATACACCCACACCGCTGCGTACGGTCTCGTGTTCGGCATTGACGCCCTCATACTGGATGGGCATGTTGTAGCCGGCAAAAGGCATCATCTTCGCACCCAGTTTTTCGTGGATGTGCGTAAGGGCGGTATTCTTGGTCATCTGGCTCATTTTAGAGCGCTAATTTACCACTTTTTCAGCGCCCTGCAAGTGCAGTGATGGTGCGCCGGAACATGAGATGGGACAATCATTTTTGCTATATTTATGTCGATGGAAATCAAGCCTTTCGACATTGAAGCTGCACGGCAGGCGCTGAGGCCGGTTTTACCCGATGCACACAAGGGCACCCAGGGGCACGCACTCCTCGTCGGCGGAAGCCACGGCAAGATGGGCGCGATCATGCTGGCGGCAATGGGTGCTTTGCGTTCGGGAAGCGGGCTTGTCACGACCCTTGTCCCCGAATGTGGCTACCTGCCTATGCAGACTGCTGTCCCCGAGGCGATGGCACTGACTTCAGGAACAACCGCCATTGCCGATTTTTCACACGATATTTCACCCGATGCGATAGGCGTGGGACCGGGCCTTGGACACGAAAAGCAAACAGCCGATGCCTTTTTCACCTTCCTCGAATCGCAGCTGCCGCCTTTGGTTCTCGATGCCGATGCGCTCAACATCATTTCCACGCGGCCCGAAATGCTTCAAAAACTGCCAAATGACACTGTCCTGACGCCGCATCATGGCGAGTTCAGGACGTTATTTCGAGCCGATCCTTCACCCGATGCCGCCCTCGCATTATCTATGAGGTACCAGATCATTATCGTACTCAAGGGCTCGCCCACGCACATTGCGACGCCCGAGGGCTGCTTTGTCAACACCACAGGAAATGCCGGGCTTGCCACCGGTGGCAGCGGCGATGTGCTCACAGGAATCGTCACGGGACTGATCGCGCAGGGATACACTTCGCGGAAAGCGGCCCTGTTGGGCGTGTTTGTTCATGGGCTGTCGGCCGATATTGCAGTCGCTGAAACGGATATGAGATCGTTGATCGCGCGCGATATTCCGGCCAATCTTAGAGAGGCTTTTCACCGCATCGGATGAACAATTACCAAAATTTCCTTGCGTTTTGCCGCTTATTTGCGCAAATTTGGCACACCAATATCCCAACATGGACAACTTCCATTATATAAGCAGCGATGTGCTGTCGCTCGAAACGATCCACGGAATCACCTCCCAGCATAAATCACTTGCCCTTTCAGAAGAAGCCAAGATCAACATCCAGAAATGCCGCGAGTACCTTGATGCAAAAATGCAATCTCAACAGCAGGCGATTTACGGCATCAATACGGGTTTTGGGTCACTATACAATATTCGTATCGGCGATGAAGACCTGGTCGCGTTGCAGGAAAACCTCGTCAAATCACACGCCTGCGGGACGGGTGACGAGGTACCACGCGCCATTGTAAAATTGATGCTATTGTTAAAGATACAGTCGCTAAGTTACGGATTTTCAGGAGTTCAACTAAAGACAGTCGAGCGCCTGATTGATTTTTACAATCATGGGATCATGCCTGTTGTCTATACCCAGGGTTCGTTGGGCGCATCGGGAGACCTGGCCCCGTTGGCACACCTTTCCTTGCCGCTGATAGGGGAAGGCGAAGTGTACTTCAATGGACAGCGCCGCCATACATCGGAAGTGCTCCCCCATTTTGACTGGAAGCCACTGAAACTTGAATCAAAGGAAGGGCTTGCGCTGCTCAACGGAACGCAATTCATGAGCGCTTACGGTGTCTTTGTGCTTCTCAAGGCTTGTAAATTGTCCTATCTGGCCGACTTGGTCGCCACGATCTCGCTTGAGGCTTTCGACGGTCGCCCCGAGCCTTTCAACGAGTTGATCCACCAGATCAGGCCGCATAAGGGGCAGGTGGTGACGGCAGCGCGCGTGCTGGATTTCCTGGAGGGCAGCGAGATCATCGCACAGCCCAAAAAACACGTGCAGGACCCGTATTCGTTCAGGTGCGTACCGCAGGTCCACGGCGCGTCCAAGGATGCTATTGATTACGTCAAACGGACGTTCAAGACCGAAGTCAATTCGGTGACCGATAACCCAAATGTTTTCATCGAAGGCGATATGATCCTTTCAGGCGGGAATTTCCACGGACAGCCGCTCGCGCTTGCTTTGGACTTCCTTGCCATGGCGCTCGCCGAATTGGGCAGCATCTCTGAAAGGCGCACCTATCAATTGATTTCGGGCCTTCGCGGTTTGCCTGCGTTTTTGGTCGAGAATCCGGGATTGAATTCGGGGTTTATGATCCCGCAGTACACCGCCGCGAGCATCGTGAGCCAGAACAAGCAGCTATGCACGCCCGCAAGCGTGGATTCGATCGTCTCGAGCAACGGGCAGGAGGACCATGTTTCAATGGGCGCCAACGCAGCGGTCAAGGCGCTGCAGGTGGTCACCAACCTGGAACGCATACTCGCCATCGAATTGTTCAACGCCTCGCAGGCCATGGAGTTCCGCCGGCCGATGCGGTCCGGAGAATTCATTGAATCGTTCCTGAAATCCTACCGCACCGAGGTGCCGTTTGTATCTGAGGACCGCATCCTTCACTACGATATTGAAAACACTATCAGGTTTTTACGCAGTTTCGAGATTGAGCAGGACCTGCTAAATTAACATGGAGCGACCGATTTTTTAAGTACTTTTATGGTAGGTAATTGTAAAATCATCGGCCATGGAAACGAACCAGCAACAAACAGTCGACCCGCATGCTGACCCCCCTGCCATCACAGAGGGAAATTCGGCTGCCGAACAAATTTCGCAGGAAGACCACGAACATCACTTCAGGAAAAAGCATGAGGACCACTCGGTAAGCCGAAAATACCGCATGTTCTCAAACCATTCATCTGCAGGAGACATGCCCAGGACCATAACGGGCCTTTAAGCGTAGATCGCCACCCTCACTTCGCCCGATGCGTCGATCCACGCCCGGTGCATCCGCTCGCTGTTGAACGCCATCCCTATGTTACCATCCGCCCCGGCGGCAATCACTCCGATATCGCCCTTGATGTCGGCGTTGCGCTCGGCGATCACGAAGTCGCAAGCCCGTTGGATGTCCATCCCGAGCAGATCGACGGCCGCTGCGACCGAAGAGGCGATCGTGCGGTTAATGAGGATCTCGCCGTCGCCCGTACCTGATATGGCGCATACCCCGTTTTGGGCGTAACAGCCAGCCCCAATTACGCTGCTATCACCGATGCGCCCGCTCAGGCAGTTCTCGGTTCCGCCGGTGGAAGTCCCCGCCGCCAGGTTGCCATTGGCGTCCCGCGCTGCTGCGCCAACCGTCCCGTGAATGCGCTTGCGCAGTATGTCCTGAAGTTTTTCGTGGTCCCGCGCGTGAATGAAAGCATCCACCTGGTGATCGGTCACGAAATAAGATTCGGGTTCGAGCGCAACATTTTCAGACTTTGCGAACTCCAGGGCGCCTTCGGCCGAAAGAAACACGTGCGAGGTATTTTCCATGACATACCGTGCGAGCGAGATCGGATTTCGCACGTTTCGCACCATCGAAACCGCTCCCGAAGCACGTCTGCGGCCGCACATGATCGAGGCGTCCATCTGGATTTCGCCCCTATTGTTCAGCGCGGAACCACGTCCCGAATTGAACAGTGGATGGTCCTCCAGGCTACTGATGGAATGTTCAACGGCTGTCAGGGCCGTTCCGCCATCGCGCAGGACCTTGATCCCCACCTCCATGGCATCCCTCAGCCCAGATTCAATACCATGTCTGTTTGTCCGGATAAATTCCGAATCGGCACCGGCACCGCCATGCAATACAAGGGTAAATTTTTCCATCCGCGTTTTTTCTTAAAGTTAGGTAACGGCGGCCCGGGATTTCGTTAACGTATTGATAATTCCGGTAGAATCCTGCGGAAAGTAAGGTTGATGCGCGCTGCATTGGCTTTTGCCGATGGCGGAACGGCATGCTTCCACTTTTGCTGCACGCCGCTGCCCATGACCAGCACGCTGCCGCTTTCCAGCACCAGATCGACACGCGTTCCCGATTCCTTATGCCGCAGCGAGAACTTGCGCTCCTGGCCAAAACTGACCGAGGCAATCACCGGGTCGGGGCCAAGCGGCCTCTCGTTGTCCGAATGCCAGCCCATCGCATCCTTGCCGTCGTGGTAAAGGTTGAGCAGGCAGGAATTGAAGCTGGTTTTTGAAAACTGCCCAGCAATTTCGCGGATTTCCAAAAGTTCAGGCGTCCATGGAAGCCCTTTCTTTTCGCTGCCGGCGTAGCGGTAGGAGAGGCCATCGTCGGCATGCCAGCTCACCATGCGTTGCATCGTGATCCGTTTCCCGAACATCGTGATCGTTTCATTTTGCCAGGCAATTTCCCGCCTGAGCACTTCAAAATATCGGTCCGGCCACGGAATGGCGTGCGGAAAATAATGGAGTTCGCCATCAAAGGGCAGCAGGGTTTTCATGTGAAGGGTTCGCCAATTAACTTCGGCGCGACATTAAAATTTGATAACTTTAATAAAAACGAAACCATGGAAGATAAAAACAGCAGCGGAATGACGGGCCACGATGGCCACGACCGCCAGTTCGAAAACCAAATTGAAGGCAATCACGCGGCCTCTTCAAAGGACACCGAAGCCGTCTCAGGGGATGACATCATCAGCGAAGGGTTGGAACACAAGCACCACCAGCAGCACGGAAACCGCAAGTATGAAGCGTTTTCCAACCATTCCTCGGCCGGTGACCAGCCCGGAACCGTTACCGGCACTACGCCGACTCCGTAAAACAAAAAAGCCTCTTTCGAGGCTCTCTTTTTAAGTTGTAGGTTCCTGCGACTTCTGGACCGTCACGGTCAGTTCATCGGAGGTTTCATCGGCAAGGTCCATGTAGATCTCATCGCCCTGGCCAATCTTGGAAATGATGATTTCCTCCGCCAGGGCATCTTCAACGTACTTCTGGATCGCACGCTTGAGCGGCCTGGCACCAAACTGCTTGTCAAAGCCCTTATCTGCAATGAAGGCCTTCGCCTTATCGGAAAGGTTGAGTTTGTAACCCAGGTCGGCGATGCGGGCATAGAGTTTCTTGAGCTCGATCTCGATGATCAGGTCGATGTGCTCTTTTTCCAGTGCGTTGAAGACGATCACGTCGTCGATGCGGTTCAGGAATTCCGGTGCGAATGCTTTTTTCAACGCATTCTCGATGATGCTCTTGGCATTCTCGTCGGCCGAAGCCGTGCGCGCCGCAGTCCCAAAACCAACACCCTGACCAAAATCCTTCAGCTGACGGGCCCCCACGTTTGAGGTCATGATGATGATCGTATTCTTGAAATCTACTTTGCGGCCAAGGCTGTCGGTGAGGAATCCGTCGTCCAGCACCTGCAGCATCATGTTGAACACATCGGGGTGTGCCTTTTCTATCTCATCCAGCAGGACCACGCAGTATGGCTTGCGACGGACCTTTTCGGTCAACTGGCCGCCTTCTTCATAACCAACGTATCCGGGAGGCGCTCCTACAAGCCTCGAGATTGCAAATTTCTCCATGTATTCGCTCATGTCGATGCGGATCAACGCATCTTCGGAATCGAACAGTTCCTTCGCGAGCACCTTGGCCAATTGTGTTTTCCCGACACCCGTCTGCCCAAGGAAAATGAACGATCCAATGGGACGGTTCGGGTCTTTGAGCCCGGCGCGGTTGCGCTGGATCGACCGCGCGATCTTGAGCACCGCCTCCCGCTGGCCGATGACCTTGTTCTCGATCAGTTCGGGCAGTTTCGCGAGTTTGTTGCTTTCGGTCTGCGCCACGCGGTTTACCGGGATGCCGGACATCATGGAAACCACGTCGGCCACGTTGTCCTCCGTCACTTGGATGCGGTTGTTCTTTGAATCCTCCTCCCACTGCTCCTGGGCGAGCGCGAGGTCCTTTTCGAGGCGCTTCTCGTCGTCGCGCAACTTCGCGGCTTCCTCGTATTTCTGTTTCTTGACCACCGTATTCTTCAGTTCGCGTACCTCGTCGAGCTGGCGCTCAAGGTCGAGAATTTGTTTCGGAACGTCGATGTTGGTGATGTGGACGCGAGATCCTGCCTCATCCAGGGCGTCGATTGCCTTGTCCGGGAGGAAACGGTCACTCATGTAGC
>SXQR01000196.1 GCA_005792865.1 Flavobacterium sp.
CTCAGCCGTACCGACGGAAACTTGTCGTCAAAACCGCCTTCGGCCGCAAGCGAGAAATCGAGGTTGGGATCGGCCATGCCGGCGTCCACCTTGTAATTTCCACTGGCGATCGAGCCGTCAAGCGCAAAATTGCGGTAGTTGTAGCCATTGAATTGCGCGCTCGCGACGTTTGCATTCACTTTCGCGGTGGCAGTCTGTGGATTGAGCCCGACGCCGTCCACCTTGGCGCTGAGCGTGACGCGTCCCACCGAGTCGTTCCTGATCAGGCTCCCCAAATCAAAGTTGTCCACGTTCACGTCGGCATTGTAGCGCTCGCGGCCCTTGGCCCGGCTGTCAAACCGCGCCTTGACCCGTGCGTTGCCGTAACTGCTGCCCACGTTCATGTTCGTATTGAAATTGTTGATCGCGCCCTTGAAGGTCCCGCGGGCCGAAAGATTTGACGGCAGCGCGATGTTATTTGGAACCGTCCCTTTGGGCAACAGGCCCGCCAGGTCGCCACGCGTGGTCTGCAGGCGGTTGACGGTCACGTCAAAGTAGGCGCGCTTCACATCGGGAAGGCCGGTGATCCGGCCACTTGCCGACAGCACGGTATTGCCGATCCCGCTAACCTGGAGTTCAGGAAAGCGGATATCACCGATCTTGCCCGTCAAGCGCGTGTTGAGGTTCAGGATGGCGTTTGGATGGGTGCGAAAGGGGTCCGAGGCGCGGAGGTTGGGCGCGAAAAGCAGGATGTCCCTGAATCCGATCCGGCTGTTGCGGATATCGGCATCGATGTAAATTTCCCTGGGATTTTTTGACATCGCCTCCTTTGATGGATAGGTGATCGCGATCTTTTCGCGCAGTGAGGTACGCGGCGTCTTCAGTTCAAGGTTGTTCAGGTAGGCGCCGCGGTTGCCGTAGAAAAAGTCGGTGCGGAGCGATTCAATGTCAAGGCCTCCGTTTTCACGAACGGAGAAAGCGTCGATGCGCCCCGCAATGGTATCGGTGCCGTAGACCAGGTTTTTGGCCTGCAGGTCAAAGTGGCGGATGTCCAGGTGTTTGTAATCGATCCCCGATTTGGCGCGCGCGTAGTTCTCGTCGTCAAACTTAAAGACGATCCCGCTGACGTTCGCATCCTTGAGCCGAACCTTCCAGCCCGTCTTCCTGATCGCCGTCGTATCTGTTTCGGGTATCGCGAGCTTGCTGTCATATTTGCCCACCAGAAGGTTGCCCTTGATGTCCTGGAGATCAAACTTGCTGAGGTCAATCAATTGCTTGTTCATGTCCACCTCGTTGAATTCCATCAAAAGCTTGCCCAGCGTGACCCCCGTGTTCAGCCGCGTTCCCTTGTTGTCATAGCCCAGGCTGATGCGGGAAAGCGCAATCGTACCCAGCTTGAGCTTAAAATCGGGCCGTTTGGAAATGGTGTCCACCACCTCCACCGATGTCTGTGCGATTTCCTCGACGATGCCCTGGTTGAGCATGACCTTAAGGCCGTCCAGGCGGATACGCGGGATGTCAAATTTCATCGCGTCCAGGTCAAATTCCTTGAAATGCGTGTCAAAATGGGTCAGGCGGACTCGGATGTCGTTGCGGGTGATGTCGTCGTTCCAGCGCAGGCGGATGTTGTCGAGATTGATCTTGTCCAGCGAGATCTTCATGGGTTCCGACGGTTTGTTGGGATCCGGCGGGGTCGCGAATGCGTCGATGATATAATCGAAGTTGAAAACCGAGTCCCGGCTGCGCGTCACGTTGGCGACGACACCGTTGAGGTCCACCGAATTGATCTGCAACTGATTGGAAAATATCTTGAAGAGGCTGATGTCGGCGGCGAGTTTGTTACCGGCCAGGAGCGTGTCTTTTTGCTGGTCCTCAAAGTAGAACCCTTCCAGGACGATTTTTTTGGGAAGCCCAATGGTGATGTGGTCTATCCTTACTTCGGTACCAATCTTGCCCTCAAGATACGACACTGCCTTTTCCTTGGCAAAATCCTGGACGAAAGGCACGTGAAGCAAGAGTACGATCAGGAGGAACAGCCCGATGATCGAGCCCACGACCCATAGAAGAATGCGCATTCCTTTCTTTAAGTACCTGGTAGTTTTTTCTGACATATCTTTATCTGCGCAACCTTTGACAACGGGGCATACGTAATCAAAGTTGCCCTTAATAAAGCGCAAACCCCTTACATAATTATTAATTTATGTTGTAAGATTTTTAGACCTGTTTAACGATGCGGTCTTCCGGGAAATACACATCAAAACACGCGCCTTCACCTTCCTGGCCCCGCGCCCGGATAAAGCCGCCGTGGTTTTGCGCGATCTTTTTGCAGATGGCAAGGCCGATGCCCGTCCCCGAATAGGAGTCGGCGGTGTGCAGCCGCTTGAACAGCCCGAAGATATTCTCGGCCTGTCCCGGTTCGAACCCGATGCCGTTGTCGCAAAATGAAATCTTGAAGAAAGTCCCGGACAGGTTGTTTGGCCCTTCGGCAATGTCCTTTGCATCGACGATCTCGCCGTCGATCCTGATCCGGCACGGCACATCCGGCTTGCGGTACTTGATCGCGTTGCCAATCAGGTTTGAAATGAGCTGTCGCAACTGGAAGGGAATGGCCATGATGTCGGGCAGGGAGGCACACTCTATCTGCGCCGATCCATTTTCAAAATGCAGCAAAAAAGTGTTTTTGGCTTCTTCCACCTCGTCACAGAGCGAAACGCGGGACATGGCTTCGGACGGGGCGTTGAGTTGCGAGAATTCGATGAGGTCGGCAATGAGCTGTTGCATCCGCGAGGCCGATGAGGCGACCTTCTCGAGCGATTGACGGTGCTGTTTCTCGAGGTTCCCGGGTTCTTCCAGTATCCGTCCGGAGTAGATCTGGATTTTCCGAAGCGGTTCCTGAAGGTCATGGCTGGCGATGTAATTGAAGAGCTCGAGTTCGCGGTTGATGATGCGAAGCTCCCGGTTCTTTTGCGATAGCGAGCGGTTGAGCTCCACCATTTCCTGGTTTAGCCTGTACTCCTTGGTAATGTCCTGGCAGGTGCCCACCATACGGATGGGTTTCCCCGACGAATCTTTGACAACCTCGCCAAATCCCCGCAAAATTTTGTGCTCGCCCGTCGCCGCAATGATATTGAGCGTGTAGCTTGCCGCCACACCCGTTTCAAGGGCCTGGGCAATTTCGGCCATTCGCGTGGCGCGGTTGTCCGGATGGATCAATGACATGAACCGGTCAAAGGTAATGGCTTCGGACTGCGGTTCAAGCCCGTAGATGCGGTACATCTCGTCCGACCATTGAATCGAATCGGTGCCGATGTCCCACGACCAGTTTCCCAGGTGCGTGAGCTGTTGGGCCTGTTTGTGGAGTTCCTCGCTTTCGCTGAGGCGCCTGATGAGTTCGTATTCCTTGGTGATGTCGCGAAGCGTGCCCCTGAGTGTCGAAGGCTTTCCGTCGTGGATCGTTATGATGCCACGGGTGAGGAAATACTGCATCTTCCCGTTGCGCAGGTAGCGGTAATTGTATTCGAACGATCCGCCGTCACGCAATGCCCTTTCCCAGATTTCCCTGATGGCGCCCACGTCGTCCGGATGCACGCGCCTGAAGAATTCTTCCGAATCGGTCACCTGGGAAAGCCCGGTAATGCGTTCCATCTGCGGCGAAACCGTTGAATTCTCGATTTTCCGGTAGTCCACAAAGAAGCTTCCCATCTCCGAAATTTCCTGCGCATCGAGCAACAGCGCCTCCTGGAAGGCCAATTTGCTGTTGATCTCGATCATTTTTTCATGCTGCATGCGGAGGTAGGCGTTATAGGAGACGAGTTCCTCCTGGGTGGTATAGACATCGATTTCGCGCAGGATCTCCCGCTTGAGTTCATGGTCATCGGTGTAGTCGGGGAGGAAACAGCTCATGGCCTTGCGGCGGATGAATCCCACCATGGTAAGGTCCTCGGCGACCACTTCGTCCCGATCGATGACCTCCAAGGTATTTGAGATCCATTTCCTGACGTTTTCGCGGATATGGTCGTGGATCGTGCCGTTTTCCAGCGCCGACAGGATCTCGGTCGCCGATTGCACGCTGATGGCGATCAGTTCTTCTTCTGAAAATCGGGAAAGTCGGTTGAGCAATGGCAGTTCCTCTTCTCGCGAAAACCGCAATGAGGCCAGTACGTAATCCTGAAGTTTTTCACGCAAAATCCATCCGGCATATCCCGGAAGCGATTTGAATTTGAACTTATTGGGATCTACCAGTACTTTTTCCATATTACATCAGCCTACGGCAAATACATAATCGCCGCGATCGGGCCGGTTTTTGATGGCGTCGGGTTCCATGGCGAGCAGTTCCCGGACGGTTTTCTTGAGCAGCATGAAAGACGTCGGCTTGGTCACATAGCGGTTCGCGCCCAGTTCATACGTTTCGTCAATGTCACGCTTGTTTGAGGAAGTCGAATAGATGAGAACCGGCAAATGCCGAAGTTTTTCGTCCCGCCTGATTTCCATCAGGCATTCCTTGCCGCCCTTCTCGGGCATGTTGAGGTCGAGGAAAATACAGTCGGGCATCGTGCTGAGCGCGCGCAATTTTCTCATGAGCTTTGCCCCGTTGGGGACGCATTCGATTTCGGCGCCGCATTCCTGTACCGCCTCGGCAAAAAGCTCGCGGTCATCGGCATCGTCATCGGCCAGAAGTATCCTGTAGTTTTTCTCCACGCACGAATTGTTAGTTCCCTGTAAAGCTATTAAAAAATTCGGATTTTTTGACATGCCGTTCAGTCTTGTTTTGAGGGGAGGATTTTGGAAAGCGTCTCCTCCAGTTCACGCATGCTCGAGGCCTTGACCACAAGGTCGGTGGCCCCGTGCTCACGCCCGCGCCTTACGGTCTCGGGATCGGTGTAGGTGGAGTACAGGTAGACCGGCACGTTCTTGACCTTTGAGATTTTTTTGATTTCCACCAGGCATTCAATGCCGTTCATGCGCGGCATGTTGACATCGACAAAGATGAAGTAGGGATTGAGGTGCTCGTCACCCTTGATCTTTTCGATCGCGTGGACACCGTCGTTTGCCGTCACCACATCGATGTCCAGGCCAAGGTGCTGCACCGCGTGGGCAAATATTTCCTGGTCCTCGATATCGTCGTCGATGAGCAGGCAGGTGATCCGGTGTTTATCGGGCATTGTATTCTTTTTTATGGATGAAGTTTTTTGATGATCAGTTCACAACCCCGGTCGATTGCCTGTAAAAGGATTTCTTCCTGGCTGCCGGAAAATATTTCCCGTTGCGCCGCGTAACCCTGGGGCGTCAAGATGTGAAGGAACATCGTCCCAACGGGTTTATCGTCGGTCTCACTGCCGCCGGGCGAGGCCAGTCCGGTCACCGCAACGTAAATATCAGCGTCAAAACGCTCCCGAAGATTTTCGGCGAGTGCCCGTGTGACCTCTGCCGATTCGGGGGTATAGGTGGCAATCAAATCCTCGGCTACACCCAGTATGGACGTTTTGACCTTGACATCGTAGCACACGATTCCGCCAAGCAATACAAAACCCGAATTTTTTACCAGCGCCAGCTCATGGGCAAATCGTCCGGCCGTAGCACTTTCGGCAAAAGCAATCTTGTAATTGCGACGGACCAGCTCGCTGACGCAGTCCTTTACGATTTTGGTTGCCATGGTGTAAAATTCCCCTTTTAAAATTCGGGA
>SXQR01000197.1 GCA_005792865.1 Flavobacterium sp.
AACGGGCCTTACTGGTCCTTTTTTGCACCTTATCGTTGGGATGCCGCAACCATCGGGAGCGCCTCATCGAGGATTTTGCAGACCACCGTTTCGAGCAACTTGACCTCGTGGAACGGCTCGAAAATTTTGACGAATATTCGGAAGACCGCTACTTTGCTTCCCTATATGATATTTCCCCTGCCGACGCTGAGGCGCTTGATAAAATTCTGGAACGGGAAGCCCCGGCCTCGTTTTTCGCAAAATCCGAAATGGCGCCGTTCCTCAGGCCCGGATACCATTACAAGTACGCCATCCACTCGGCAGGAAACGAAACCTCGGCCCTGTTGCTTGACGAAGAGCGGTTGCACATCATTTTTTACCATTCGAGATCCGGGCATTGAAGCGCAATTTGTACCTTAGTGCATGCAGATTTCGGCCGTTGAGGTTATTTTGTTCGTGGCAGACCAGCAACGGTCTTGCGATTTCTATTCGGCGCTTTTGGACATGGAACCGGTGACAGACGTTCCGGGCATGACCGAGTTTGCCCTGCCCGGCATGTTACTGGGGCTCATGCCTGAACGTGGCATCAAAAGGATCTTGCAAGAGGTCGCGCCCGATCCGGCTTCGGGCAACGGCATCCCACGTTGCGAACTGTATCTGCGTTGTTCCGATGTGGCTGCAGCCTTTGCCCGTGCGATCTCGCTGGGTGCGGTTTCGGTCAGCATCCCCCTGGACCGTGACTGGGGCGACCGGGTTGCATATGTACTCGATCCAGACGGTCATGTCATCGCTTTCGCCAAAAAATTGTAGCACCATGGAAAAATACACCGTTCCTCCAAACACCGCCATTGGCCATGTCCATCTCAAAGTCGCCGACCTGGAAAGAGCGCTCGATTTTTACTGCGGTGTCCTGGGTTTCGAACTCATGCAGCGTTACGGTGAACAGGCAGCTTTTGTCTCGGCCGGCGGATACCACCATCATATCGGGCTCAACACCTGGTACAGCAAGGACGGCCCCAGGCCCCATGCCAATGCCACCGGCCTGTTCCACACGGCCATCCTTTACCCTACGCGGCGGGATTTGGCCGTGGCGGCAAAACGCGTCGTGGAATCGGGCCATCCCCTTACCGGGGCGGCCGATCACGGTGTTTCCGAAGCCGTTTATCTTGACGACCCGGACGGGAACGGTGTGGAACTCTATTTTGACAGACCGCGTGACCAGTGGCCGACGGATCCCGCCGGCAACCTGGCGATGTTTACGCACCGGCTGGACCTTGAAAACCTGTTTGACGAAATTTAGCCAGTGTTTCGTATTTTGCGCCGATGAAAAAACAAATCAGGCTGCTGCTCAGGTTCCAGGGGCTTTTTGGCAGGAAAGATGGAATAAGGCTTTGGCGCCAGGTGCGCCGCAAGCAATTGGACAATTTGCGTTTGCCGGGTTTGAAGGCAGCCATTTCCCTCCGGCCGAAGACATCCGACCTCGCGACATTTTACCAGGTATTTGTCAATGGCGAATACAATGTGAAGTTTCCCGATAACCCCAAAGTAATTATCGACTGTGGTGCAAATGTGGGCATGTTCTCACTATATGCTAAGAATAAATTCCCGGATGCGAGGCTCATCTGCATCGAACCCGATAAGTCGAATTTCGAGGTACTGCAAAAAAACCTATCGGCATATTCGGATGTCAGCCTTGAGAATGCGGGCCTTTGGAACCGCGAAACCGGGCTTAGGATCCATGACAAATATGAAATGGGGAATTGGGCGATGGTCGTGGAAGAGACCGATGATCAGCCCGATCTCCACGCGATCTCGATGGACCGCCTCATGTCGAAATATGCCCTGCAACGCATCGACATCCTGAAAATCGACATCGAAACCAGTGAAAAGTCGGTTTTTGCCGCGGGTTATGAAAATTGGCTCCCCAAAGTGAAGATGATCATCATCGAACTCCACGACTGGATGGAACCCGGATGCGCCAAGCCATTTTTTGCGGCAATCAACGAGTGTTTCAAGAACTACGAGTATGGCATGAAGGGCGAGAATACCATCATCATCAATAAGGATATTCCATAAAAAAACCACCCGGGAGTAATGGGTGGCTCTTCAGCAAAAAACAATGAATCTTTATGCAGACGGCATCTCGCGTGCGCAATTGCTGTCTTTGTCGTAATCGGTAAGCATGTATTGGGTTGCCGTCAGCGCGAGCAATCCCAAATGGAACGCAAGTGCTTTTTTATCTTCCCTGAAAGGCTTGGCAAAGGTCATCATCGCGAGTGTGCCAAGAGTTGCCAGGTCGGCTTTCTTGTGGGTGCCGCAGGACATCACTTTCTTGATGCCCACAGGCGTATCGGTCAGTGCATCGACAATCAGAAAGTTGGCGGCAAGCCCGCCATAGGTCTTGACCGCGGCAGAATTGAGACCCATCGCCGCAGGCAGTATCGCAAGGGCGCCTCCCATTGCATAATCAATGATTCCGTGGACTTTTGGGGAAATTGGCTTGTTCATGTCTGTGGTGTTTGTTAGCTATTGTAAAACTACGAACCACAAACCTGCCGGCCCTTATAACATTCGCCGCAAAAATTACAGATTTCCTAAACCGTCCTGAGCGCCTCGATAAAGGCATCCACTTCTTCGCGCGTATTTTCGTGGCTGAAGGAAATGCGCAGGCTCGGCTTGGCAATGTCCTCGTCCGAAAGTATCTCCGCGAGAACATGTGAAGGCCTGGCACTCCCCGACTGGCATGCACTGCCCCGTGACAGCGCGATTCCCTTCATGTCCAGGGTGAAAAGTATCATGGCCGTCTTGTCTGCCGAAAACGGAAAACAGATATTGACGATATTGTAAAATGTCCTGGTGCCGTTGACCTTGGCATCGGGGAATGCGTCGAGAACGCGCGCCGTCAGGTATTGCTTGAGGTCAGAGATGTAGGCCTTTTCAACCTCGTGCCTTTCGTGCGCGATGTCAAAGGCCAGCGACATGCCCGCGATGTTGTGGACGGCCTCGGTCCCGGCGCGAAGGCCTTTCTCCTGTTCCCCACCGAAAATCAGCGGCGGCAGGCCAATTCCCTTGCGCACAAAGGCGAATCCAATGCCTTTGGGTCCGTGGAATTTGTGTGCGCTCGCCACCATGAAATCAATCGGTACCGATGACAGGTCAATGTGCTCCTTCCCTGCCGACTGGACCGTATCGCTGTGGAAAAAGGCCCCGTATTGACGGCAAAGACCTCCAACCGTTTCGAGGTCGAGGACCGTCCCGATCTCATTGTTGACGTGCATCAGCGACACCAGGACCGGCCCATCGTTCTTTAACAGCACCTCAAGGTCCCGAAGGTCGATTTCGCCCGAAGGAAGCACCTTTACATAATCCACCACAAGCGCTTCATCGCCGGCCAGGGTTTCGATCGTGTGCAGGACGGCATGGTGCTCGATGCGGCTGGTCACGATTCTTTTGATCCCAAGTCCCGCGACCGCGCTGCGCAGGAGCCAGTTGTCGGCTTCGGTGCCGCCCGAGGTGAAAATGATTTCCTGTGCCGAACAATTCAGTCGCCTCGCAATGGCTTTTCGGGACAATTCGACAACCGAACGTGCGCTCCGGCCAAAGGCATGCGAGGAGGACGGGTTCCCGAATTCGGTTTCCAGCACGCGGACCATTTCGGCGATGACCTCCGGCCTGGGGCGCGTCGTGGCCGCGTTGTCAAAATAAATCTTGCTCATATGGGAAATAGGCTTACGGCAGTACCGCCACCGGCCGCAAGTTCAAGTTTAAGGTTGGTTTTGGAATTCACGATTTTTTCTTCGATCGTGTATGATTTGGGATTGTCTTTCCAGTGCGCCTGGTTGCCGTCGCGGTAAATGACGGCGCGGTACTTCTTTCCAGGTGTCAAAAAATCAAGGCGCACCGACGACCTGCGCGGGTTTTCATCGGTTATCGCGCCGAGGAACCAGTTTTCGGCGCCCTTGGCCTTGCGCGCGATCGTCACGTAGTCGCCCGGCTCCGCCTCGAGTACACGCGTGGCGTCCCAATCGGCTGCGACATCCTTGATGAACTGGAAGGCGTCGGGATGTTTTTCATAATTCTCGGGGAGATCGGCGGCCATTTGCAGTGGAGAATACATCGTGACATAAAGTGCAAGTTGCTTGGCCAGTGTGGTGTGCACCTGCTCCGTTTTACCCTTGTCATAGGCGCTCATCCTGATCTCGAAGATCCCCGGCGTATAGTCCATCGGCCCACCAAGCAGGCGGGTAAAGGGCAAAATGGTCTCATGCATCGGCGGGCTGCCGTTGCTCCAGGCATTGAATTCATTGCCGCGGGCCGCCTCTGCCGCAATATAATTGGGCCACGTGCGGTGCATGCCCGTCGGCCTTGAGGATTCGTGCGAATTGACCATCATCCTGCGTTCGGCGGCGCGCCTGGCCACATAATTGAAATGGTTCACCATTGCCTGGCCGTCGTGCCACTCGCCGCGCGGGATGATCCGCCCCACGTAGCCCGTCTTGACCGCACCATAACCATATTTTTCCATGAAATCAAATGCACGGTCAAGCCTGCGCTCATAATTGGCGACCGACCCGGAAGTCTCATGATGCATGATCATCTTCACGTTTTTTGATTTGGCATAACGGGAAATTTCGGCCACGTCGAAATCCGGATACGGCGTCGTGAAATCAAATACTTCCTCTTTCCAGTTCCCGAACCAATCTTCCCATCCCACGTTCCAGCCTTCCACCAACACGCCGTCAAATCCGTGACGGGCCGCAAAATCGATGTAGCGCTTGGTATTCTCGGTAGTTGCCGCGTGCTTGCCGGTTGGCTTGAGAACCCCGCCGTTCTGCGCGTTTTGCGATCCGGCGTAGTCCCAGGTGGCTTTCCCCACGTGCATTTCCCACCAGATGCCGACATATTTCATCGGCTTGATCCAGCCTGTATCGGAAATTTGCGAAGGCTCATTCAGGTTCAGGACCATCCGGGACTCAAGGATCCGGCGAGCATCGTCGGTCGCGATGATCGTGCGCCAGGGTGTCTCGCATGGCGCCTGCAAATAGGCCGCATCGCCAATGGCATTTGGGACCAGTACCGCACCAAAGGACAATTCCGCCGGGTCCAGCTCGAGGTGCATGACCGGATAATTGTCCACGGCGGCCTCGAAGATGTTGATGTAAGTGCCGGAATCCGACTTCATCTGGATGGGTGATTGCACCCGCCTGCGCGTCATCGGGCCCTTAAAACCGATGCCGTTGTTCATATCGACCTTGTCAACATCGATGGCCGAAAGCCTTGTTTCGTTGTAAACGTACTCGTTGCTGTCAAAATCGCCCGGAATCCAGAAGGCACGGTGATCGCCCGCCAGATTGAACCGGGTTGCCTCTCCTGACAAAATAAAATAGTTCAATTCATTCTGTGTTGGAATCTCATATCGGAACGCCAACCCCTCATCGAACAACCTGAAAACAATTGTCATTTTCCTTCCGGTAGCCTGTTGCAGGAGGCTCACCGACATTTGATTGAAATGGTTGCGGATGATGGATTCCTCTCCCAATACGGGGCGCCAGGTTTCGTCGGTTTGGGCGCGTTCGGTCCCGACAGCACTGAAACCCGTGGCCAGATCGTTCCCGTTCTTCAAAACCAATCCAAGGGCACTTTTCTCCAGCACGGGTTTGCCATCGAGCGTGAGTGCGTAGTACGGATTCCCCGATTCAATTGAAAACGTGCAGCGCAACCTGCCCGACGGAGAATCCAGCGTCTGCGCATTTAGCCCTGCGAACAAAAACAGCATCGGAAGCAGTGATTTCATAGTGGTGATTAAGGGTTCAAAGGTACGCAATAGGTACAAAATTATTCGCATCGGCTCTCCCGGCAAGCGCGCAAAAAACCTATTTTTGCCTAAAAGTCCTGACGATGAAAAAATTGTTGGCCCTGGGGGCCGCCCTTGCGATATTGACAGCTTGTGACGACGGCGACGTGACGGTCGAGGAAATCGATTTTTCGACGGCCCAGTCCCAGCGCTGCGGCAACCTCATTTACAAGATCGCGGGCAATGAGGCATTGCTTCTGGAACTGCCCGACGAGGATGCTTTTGCCAACGACCCTACAACAGCAGGAGCACCTGATATATTTGCGATCAATGATGTGAACCGCGTGCTCTACAGGTCGTACTCGGGAAATGTGGCACAGACCACGCTTTGCGGGACGATCCCTCCGGCAAATCCCGTTGTGACCGAGGAGTGGATCGCGACCTCGGGCGATATCGAGATCTCAACCGTGGCACTGACCGTTCCCAACAATGAACTGCCTGGCGGCGAGACCATCGACAAATATCGGCACACGATCACCCTGCGGAACGTAATTTTTGAGAAACCTTCAGGCAGTCAGTTGTATGAAACGTTTGATTTCGGGACATTCGATACCGACGCGAGCGAACTTTTATTCAGTTTTGACGGTAACCTTTCCCGATGCGGCGCAGCCGGCGCACTCTATGATTTTGCAGGGCCGCAAGGCATTTTGCTCAATCTTGATCCCGCGCTCCTGGCCAATGCGGTCACGCCGCTGGGAGCACCGCGCACCGCCCTCGTCGGAACCGATTCCAACCAACTGACCTACCGCCTTCACCAGACCAATGCAGGGCCTTTGACAGAGGCACACTTTTGCGGCACGCCACCTGCCGAACCCGCGCTGCTTGAACAGTGGAACGGCGTTACTGGTGTTGCAGGCACGAGCGGGATCATCGAAGTCACTACAACTACTAATGGCTCCAATTTCCTCCACGAAATCAGGCTTGTGAACACCTTCCTGACTCGTGGCAACAGCACCTTCAAGATCGCCGACTCATATCTTTTGGGTCAGATCATCACGACTCCTTAGGCTGCCGGAAAATGACTTCGGTGGCGCCCTGCCCGTACTTTTGATACGAAGCCTCCCTATGGCTCAGGTTCTCATATCTGCCCAGCAGAAAATCGAGTTCGGCTTTGAGCACGCCTTCCCCAACACCGTGGATCAGGATGATCTTTGGGATTCGGTTGCGCATCGCAAATTCAAGGTGGCGCTTGGCCGTTTCAGTTTGTGTGGAAAGGATTTCATAGTTGGAAAGCCGCTTCCAGTTCTTGACCAATTTTTCAATGTGCAGGTCAAAGACCGGGGGCGGGATCTCGCCTCTAAAGGTGCTTTTCACAGGCTTGCTTCCAGGCTTTGCCACGTTGACGTCCTTGTTTCTGGAATCTAAATCAATCTTTCCGGTTCCGTGATGTAAAATACTGGATTCGTTTATTTTAATCAATTCATTGACAAAGTATGTCATTTCAAATCCCTCGTCTGTTTGGACGGTCGCGCTGTTCCCGGCGACCTCGGTCACGAATCCGCAAAAGGCATCGTCCAATACCATGACCCTGTCCCCTTTATTGATTGGCGTCTTCATCTTCCGGGCTGTTTTTACTTTTCGTTTTTGAACTCAGGCGCATCATCGCCATCATGAAGATCACCACGCATATTGACGTGACGAGTATGCTGGGCGTCTCCGTTTTCATTTGGTAAAATGCGACCAGGATCGCGATGGGTGCCAATGCGTATAAAATTTTCCACATGACCCAAAATTACTTTTTTTGTTTCCTATCCCCTAAATTTACACCATGGAAAAATGGATGCTCCCGTGCCTCAACAAATACTTTCTCGGATTTGACTGCCCCGGTTGCGGGTTGCAGCGGTCCATCGCTTTTTTGCTGCAGGGAGACCTTTTGGCTGCAGCGAAGATATTTCCCGCCGTATATTCGATGATATTGCTGATGGCGCTCCTTGTACTCCACCTGCTTGACCGGTCGCGCAACTATCAAAAGGCCGTCATTGCGTGCGCGGTCCTGAATGCAACGGTGATTATAATTTCCTATTTTTACAAAATGACTAACCTAATATTTTAAGATGGAAAGAAGAAAACTACCCAATGCGACCGCAGTGCTCATCCTCGGAATCCTATCAATCGTGACCTGTTGCTGCTACGGCGTGCCGGGGCTAATATTTGGCGGGATCGCCCTGTATCTTGCAGCCAAGGACATGAAAGAATACCGGGAAGAGCCCGAAGCCTACGTCAATTACGGCAACCTCAACATCGGGCGCGTCCTGGCCATCATCGGTTTGGCCCTCAGCGCGCTTTGGCTGATTACCGTCATCGTCGCCAATATGATGTACACCGAAGAGGAAATGGAATCCTTCCTGGAGAACCTGCGGGCC
>SXQR01000198.1 GCA_005792865.1 Flavobacterium sp.
AATTCGTAACTTAGCCGGCAAAACCACCATTATGTTGCTGGCGATAGACATTGGAAACACCCGAACCAAAGCCGCTGTCTTTGAGGGAGAAACGTTGTTGGATCACTCAGCCTTCAACATTTCGGAGTCGGCAGAGGCCTTTCGGGCGCTATTTGAAAAATTTCCAAATACAAGTGCCGCCGTGCTGTCCAGTGTTGCGGGGAATCCCGATTTTCTACCCCAAGGCATCGCGATTCACCGGGTCGGGCGCGATTGGCAGTTTCCATTTAAAAATCTTTACGCGACACCCGAGACGCTTGGGATTGACAGGATGGTGCTTGCCGCCGGAGCGGCATTGATGTACCCGGGGTTGGATGCGCTCATCATCGATGCGGGAACCTGCGTCACCTATGACTTCCTTGACGGCCGCGGCCGTTACCGTGGTGGGGCCATATCACCGGGGCTCCAAATGCGTTACCGATCGCTGCACGATTATACCGCCAGGCTTCCGCTTGCCTCGCCGGAAATTCCCGAATCCTTTATCGGGGACAGCACCTTCCAATCCATCCATTCGGGCGTTGTCAATGGCCTTGTCGCTGAAATTGAGGCCTTTGCGGGGCACGTTTCCACATCGGGGAACTTTATCATAATTTTAACTGGGGGCGATAGTGAATTTTTGGCTGGCAGATTAAAAAACCGCATATTTGCCAATCCAAATTTCCTGCTTGAAAGCCTTAACCGACTTTTCCAATATCAAATCACCAAATGACCAATAAGATACTGGCGGCCCTGTTTTTCTTCGCTTCGGTCGCGACTTTTGCCCAGGAAGGGAGTTCTTCGCCCTATTCATTTTACGGAATCGGGGAGATGAGGTTCAAAGGCACAGCCGACACCCGGGCGATGGGTGGCATTTCGGTACTTGCCGACAGCATTCACTTCAACCTGCAGAATCCGGCGCTCCTGACCAGGCTCAAGCTCACGACTTTTTCAATTGGAGGCACTTACAGTACGACCACGCTCAAGACCGAGACCGATGAAGCCAAAGCGCGGCGCACGACGCTGGATTACCTGGCCGTCGGGTTTCCCATGGGCAAGTTTGCGGCCGGATTCGGACTGATGCCTTTGTCATCGGTCGGCTATAAGATCAACCGACCGGCAACCGAAACCAATCTTGAAGGCAGGCAGTACACCGGCAAGGGCGGGCTCAATAAGGTTTTCGTTGGAGCAGGCTACCAGATCAACAAGAATTTCAGCATCGGTGCCGAGTTCAGTTATAATTTTGGCGACATAGAAACCGTTGGACTTTACACCATTTCGGGCGTCCAGTTCGGTTCCAGGGAGACCAACCAGTCTTCGGCAAGCGGTGCGGCATTCAATACAGGCATTGCCTATCAGGGCAAGATCAATGATAAACTGTCATTGTTTGCGAGCAGCAGTTTCTCGCCTCACATGGTGCTGTCCTTTAGCAATGAGCGCACCATAGCGACGATCCAGTTCCTCAATCTCGGGGGACAGGCGGTAATCGACCAGGACAAAGTACCGGTGGCCGACACCAAGGTTTCCCTTCCCGCACAATTCGCCTTCGGGGCGGGCATCGGCGAGGTCAAGAAGTGGATGATCGGTTCCGAACTCACGCTCATGCACAACAGCAGCCTCAATAACCGTTTTACCGATATCGAAAACGCGAAATTCGAGAACGGGATGAAGGTTTCGCTTGGTGGATACTTCGTCCCCAATTATAATTCCTTTACCGATTATTTCAAGAAGGTCACCTACCGCGGCGGTATGCGCTATGAGAAATCCGGGCTTGTCATCAATGGCGAGGATATCAATGATATGTCCTTCTCATTTGGTGCCGGGCTGCCGCTTGCGGGGACATTCTCAAACATCAACATCAGCGCCGAATTCGGCACGCGCGGAACCGTCAACCAGGGCTTGATCCAGGAAAATTATGCTAACTTTACCGTCGGCCTTTCCTTCAATGACCGTTGGTTTGTGAAGCGCCGATACGACTAAAACCCCTAAGCTATGAGAACTGTCCTTCTCTTGCTGATTACCCTGAATGCCGCGGCCCAGGATGCCTGCGGGCCTTTTGTGACACGCCTTCACGGCCAGATGGAATCCAGGGACTATGCGGCTGCCTTCGGGTCTTTTGAAACCGCCCCTGCCGATTGCGCCTATACCGACAAGGCTTACGCCGATGTGGAGCAACTCCTTAAAATAAGGCTTGACAATGCGACGGCGGACGAAAAATCCGGCCGCATGGAGGCGCTGTTTTCCTATTATGATAAATTCGACCAGGTGAATCCCGGCAACGCGAAGGGGCATCTCGTGCGCAAGGCCAAGGCCTATAAGCGTTATGCCGACGACACCGAATCGGCCTGGAAAATGCTCGAGCGAGCGTATGTTCAGGACCGCGCGGCATTTACGGATGCCGAAGCACTTTACGATTATTTCACCGGGTACCACGCACAATATACCAAGGGAAAAGTCAGTGTAAACGACCTGATTTCGCGCTACTCCGAGATTTCCGGAAAGCTGTCTGCGGACATCCAGCGCGCCGAACGGAAGCAGCCCTACCGTTTCGCGATGCGTGGAATCGATGCCCTGATGGACCGCGACCTGAATTGTGAGAAACTTTTGCCCGTTTACAGATCGCAGTATGCCGAAAACGCAAACAATGTTTCCTGGCTTTCAGGAACCGCAGCGACGCTGGACCGCAAGAAATGTTTTGCCGATACGCTTCACGCCTCGATAGTCGGGCGCTGGCATAAACTGGCTCCCTCGGCCGAGTCTGCGCTTGCCCTTGCCGATGCGGAGACCCGCCGCGGAAACGTGAAAGTTGCCAATGACCTCATTGCTACGGCGGCATCACTTGAAAAAGATCCGTTGAAGAAGGCGGAAAGCCTGTACAGGATCGCGACGCGTCTTGTGACCACAGACCCGGCATCGGCCTACAAAAGGCTTGACGAGGCAATCGCCGCCAATCCCAAAATGGGCCGCGCCTACCTGTTGAAGGCGACGTTGGTGGTAAATTCTCAATGCGGCAAAAACGACTTTGAACGCCGCGCCATGAATTTCCTCGCCGAAAAATTGGCGTTGCAGGCCCTTTCGGTACAACCCGAGATCAAGCCCACTGCTGAGTCGCAGGCCCAAAAATACAGGAACAACCAACCCAAGTCGGACGAGATCAAATCGTCTGGGCTTGCGGGCAAGTCTTTGAAACTTCAGTGCTGGTTGACCGATCCTGTCCAAATTCCCTCGAAATGATGCGTCTTGCTGCGCTCTTGGCCACATTGATCGCAATGGCGGGCTGCGAAGGAAGCTTTAAGGAAATCCAAAAAAGCCAGTTTTCAGAATTCACCCCAAGCGGAGAGGCGTTGGACTTCAACCTCAAATATACCGATTCCGGAAGGATTACCTCGATATTGGTGAGCAAGCAGATGCGCGACTACGCCACGGTAAAGTATCCGTTCACCGAATTTCCCAAGGGCGTTGACGTCACCTTTTACGATGCGAACGGGCGCAAGACTTTCGTGCGGTCGGATTATGCGGTCACTTACAAATCCACCGATATCATCGACCTGCGCGGAAATGTCCGCATCTCCAACGAAGC
>SXQR01000199.1 GCA_005792865.1 Flavobacterium sp.
GCATCAGCATCGCCACAAGGGCCTTGGTTTTCGTGCTTTTTTTCATGACTCGTAGTTTTTATGTAAAGATAAGCCCGCAATACCGGGGCAACGCTACATAAAGTACATGTCGGCTTACAGAATTTTCATGAAAATGCGCGTGATTTAGCCCGATACTCTTTGCGATTTCCGTAAATTTGCGGCTGTAAAATCAGCATTATGTTTGAGAATTTAAGCGAGAAACTCGACAAGGCTTTCCACATACTCAAGGGCCACGGCAAGATTACCGAGGTAAACGTTGCCGATACGCTCAAGGAAGTGCGCCGGGCGTTGCTCGATGCCGATGTGAACTTCAAGATCGCGAAGGAATTCACCAATCGGGTCAAGGAAAAGGCAATCGGGCAAAACGTGCTCACGACGCTCCAACCGGGCCAGCTCATGGTCAAGCTTGTCAAGGACGAACTCACCGAACTCATGGGTGGCGACGTAACGGGCGTGAACCTATCGGGCAATCCCGCGGTGATCCTGATGTCGGGGCTGCAGGGTTCGGGAAAGACGACTTTCTCGGGCAAACTGGCCTTGTTCCTCAAAACCAAGAAAAACAAGAAGCCGCTTTTGGTGGCCTGTGATATTTACCGGCCTGCGGCCATCAATCAGCTACATGTTGTGGGCGGACAGGTGGGTGTCGAGGTCTATTCGGAACCCGAAAACAAAAATCCGGTAGAAATCGCCCAGAATGCGATCCGGCATGCCAAAGCCAACGGCTTCAATGTGGTGATCGTCGATACCGCGGGACGCCTTGCCATCGATGAGCAGATGATGGACGAGATCGCCAACGTCCACCGTGCGATCCAGCCACAGGAAACGCTGTTCGTGGTGGACGCCATGACGGGACAGGACGCGGTCAATACGGCCAAGGCTTTCAACGACAGGCTCAATTTTGACGGGGTTGTCCTCACCAAACTCGACGGTGATACCCGTGGCGGTGCCGCGATCTCGATCAAATCGGTCGTGGACAAACCAATCAAGTTCGTCGGTACGGGCGAGAAGATGGAGGCGCTCGACGTGTTCTATCCGTCTCGTATGGCCGACAGGATCCTCGGCATGGGCGATGTCATCTCGCTGGTGGAGCGCGCACAGGAGCAGTTCAATGAGGAGGAGGCGCGCAAGCTCCAAAAGAAGATCGCCAAGAACGAATTTGGGTTTGACGATTTCCTTGCGCAGATCCAGCAGGTCAAGAAAATGGGGAACATGAAGGACCTTGTCGGGATGATCCCGGGCGCTTCAAAAGCGATGAAGGACGTCGATATCGACGACGATGCCTTCAAGCACATCGAGGCCATCATCCACTCCATGACACCGGCTGAGCGCAAGAGGCCGTCGCTCATCGACGTCAAGCGCAAGAACAGGATCGCACGCGGTTCGGGGACCAAGATCGAACAGGTGAACCAGCTCATGAAGCAGTTTGACCAGATGAGCAAGATGATGAAGATGATGCAGGGGCCCGGTGGCAAGAACCTCATGAAGATGATGGGAGGCATGAAGGGAATGCCGGGGATGAAATGATGATAGATTTGAAAATTTGAAAATATGAAAATTTGAAAATTTACACTGATTAAACTAAATCATTAAACGTGCAAATACTCGACGGCAAAAAGACATCATCCGACATCAAGAACGAAATCCGCCAGGAAGTGGAATTGATGAAGGCCAATGGCGAAAAGGTCCCGCACCTTGCGGCGATCATCGTCGGGAATGACGGGGCCAGCCTGACCTATGTCAACAGCAAGGTCAAGGCGTGCGAACGCGTTGGTTTTGAATCGACGCTCATCCGGATGCCCAGCACCACTTCGGAAGTTGAACTGCTGCGCAAGATCCACAAGCTCAACCAGGATGACAGCATCGACGGTTTTATCGTACAGCTTCCGCTTCCTGAACAGATCAATACCCAAAAGGTCCTGATGGCGATCGATCCTTCCAAGGATGTCGATGGGTTCCATCCGGAGAATTTCGGCAAGATGGCCCTGGACATGTCCACTTTCATTCCGGCCACGCCCTTCGGGATTTTGGAACTGCTCGAGCGTTACGGCGTTGAGACCAAGGGAAAACATACGGTGGTCATCGGCCGCAGCCATATCGTCGGCCGCCCCATGAGCATCCTGATGGGACGCAAGGGATTCCCGGGGAATTCAACCGTGACCCTTACGCATTCCTATACCAAGAACATTTCGCAGATCACGACCCAGGCCGACATCATCATCACCGCGCTCGGCGTGCCCAATTACCTCAAGGCCGAAATGATCAAGGACGATGCGGTGGTCATCGACGTGGGCATCACCAGGGTGGAGGACAAGGATTCAGAGAAGGGCTACCGGATCACCGGTGATGTCGATTTTGAAAACGTCAGCAAGAAGGCTTCTTTCATTACGCCGGTTCCCGGTGGCGTAGGCCCGATGACGATCGCGATGCTGCTCAAGAATACGCTTTTGGCACGGACCCAGCGCCGACAACGCGCCTAGCGCTTGTAATGGATGTGCACCCAAAGCTTCCGTGAGGCGGGTTCCAGCGCAACCACATATTCCGAATCGTAATGTTTTCCCGTCCGCGTCATCAGTTTTCCGTTTGCTGATAAATCGCGCATTCCCTTGAGTTGTTGGGGCCAGTGGGCGGCAGGCTTCAGTTGCTGTTCGCGAACATAGGTTTCGAGATCCGTAGCGTTATCGAGGGTAAAAACGGCGCGCTTGACGTTATCGGCCACGGTATAGTTGCAATCGCAGCCCTCGACCGACGGGATGTCGATCTTCGCGTGCATTTCCACATTGTCGATGTTGGCCCAATCGCAGCCCCGCGCATCGTAGATGGCCTGGACAAAAGTGCGAACGCCGATCACGCCGAGGCAAATGAAAGCCACGGCAATCGCCAGCACGATCCAGATGACGCGTTTGTTGCCCATTTTCCTTTAACGTAATATTGGCAGGAAAAATTGTATCAGATTTGCCGGCTCAGCAAAAAAAGGACCAGGCCGATTGACATTGCCAACAGATAGGGCCAGGCCGATTTCCGAACGAATTTTCGCCTTGCCCAGATCGCGATGATCGCGGGAGGAAGGAAAATGGGCACGAGCAGCATGGGCAGCCAGAGCATTTCATAAATGGCGCCCGTCAGCGCAAACGCGTACACATCGGTGTAAAGCACGATGAGCCAGAATGCCAGGCACACAAATATTAGCGCAGCGGCTGATTTCTCCAGCAGGTGCAGCGTTTTATTTTGCGGCGCGCCTTCCACTTCGCTGGTTTATGATGGGTCTGGTTTCGGGTTTTGGCAGGCTGGCTTCCTCGGTCTTGACAGACGGCTCGATCAGGGACTGCAGTTCGTCAATTTCGGCGGGGGTGAGTTCACGGAACCTGCCTGGGGGTAAGTCCAACTTGATGTTGATGATCCGGATGCGCTTGAGGGTCTTCACCTCGTAGCCCAGGAATTCGCACATCCGCCGGATCTGGCGGTTGAGCCC
>SXQR01000200.1 GCA_005792865.1 Flavobacterium sp.
GGACTCGGTGTGTTCCAAAACCAAAGGCAAGCTCAGGATAAAGAGCGCATTGGCCGGCGTCGGCAACCCGATGAAACTGTCGGTTTGGCGCGTATCGATGTTGAATTTCGCCAGCCGCATGCACGACCCGAGCGTCACGATGAACCCCAGGAACGCGAAGCCTGGAAACGGCGGGTGGGTTTGCTGGTTCATCATCAGGTAAAGCACAAATCCTGGGGTCACGCCGCTGGTGACCATGTCTGCCAGGGAATCGAGTTGCACCCCCAACGGCCCCGCCACATTGAACATCCTTGCAAAAAATCCGTCAAAGAAATCAAAGAAGATGCCCAGTGCCACAAAAAGGAAGGCTCCCCTGAAATCGTCGTTGGCCGCCGAAACGATTGCCGCACATCCGCTGAAAAGATTGAGTAACGTGATGATGTTGGGGATGTGCCGGGTAATTGCCATAGATTTCGATAATGCCCAAAAATAGCACAATAACTTAAAGCCGTATGCGTTTTTTATGATAGTTTTTGTAATTGGCGCCCGCCCCTGCGCATGTAAAATTTACCTACTTTTGGAAACCGGATAACCAGGTCAAAAAATTGCTTTGAAAAAAATTTCCCTGATCCTTTTGCTTTTGGGCTCGGCCGTTTACAGCCAGGCCGTGCGCAAGTATTCCAACGAATTCATGAACATCGGCGTGGATGCGGCCGCTCTCGGGATGTCCAATGCCGTGACGGCGACCACCGGCGACGTCAATTCGGGGTACTGGAATCCTGCCGGCCTGTTGAAATTGACCGACAAACAGGCGGCGCTGATGCATGCAAGCTACTTTGCCAACATCGCCCAATACGATTATGCGGGTTTTGCAATGCCGATAGACGACCGCAGTGCGTGGGGTGTTTCCCTGATCAGGTTCGGGGTGGACGACATCCTCAACACGACGCAGCTCATCGACGACCAAGGCAACATCGACTATAACCGCATCAGCCTTTTCTCCACCGCCGATTACGGCCTGACATTTTCCTACGCGCGCAAGCTCAAGGTCGAAGGCCTTCAATACGGCGTCAATGCCAAGGTGATCCGCCGCGTCATTGGCGAATTTGCCAATTCGTGGGGATTCGGGATCGATGCGGGACTTCAATTCAGCCGCAACAAATGGGAATTCGGGCTTATGCTACGCGACATAACCACGACATACAACATCTGGAACATCGACGAGGAAGAGTATGAAAAGGTAGCCGAAGCCGTCGAGGGCCAGAACCAGGAACTTCCCGAAAGCACCGAGATCACGCTGCCCAAGGCTCAACTGGGCGTCGCGCGCCGTTTTGACCTGCGCAATGACCTTAGCCTCTTGGCCGCCACCAACCTCAACATGCGTTTCGAGCAGACCAATGACATCATTTCAAGTTCGATCGTGAGCGTCGATCCCGCAGTGGGGTTTGAACTGGGTTACACCGACCTGGTCTTCCTGCGCGGAGGCGCGGGGAATTTCCAGAACATTATGCAGATCGACGGTACCGAGAAAGTTGGGTTCCAGCCCAACATCGGCCTTGGATTCAAGTACAAGGGCATCCAGATCGATTACGCACTGACCGACCTCGGCGACCAGAGTGCGGCCCTTTATTCCAATATTTTCTCGGTCAAGGTTGACCTTGGCATCTTTAGGTAATGCACCGGTTTTGCAGCTATTTTGCCGCGGTCCTGCTCTTGGGTTCTTCCGCATTTGGCCAAAAAAGGCTGTCGGATGATGCCAGGATCAGCATACTGACATGCGGCATCGGCAACGAGGTCTATTCGCTGTTTGGGCATACCGCCATCCGCGTTCAGGATTCAGTGACGGCGCTGGACGTGGTCTTCAATTACGGCGCATTTGACTTTGAAGCCCCCAACTTCGTGGGAAGGTTCACCAAGGGCGACCTCCAGTATTTCGTGACCGCCAATCCCTTCAACGATTTCATGTACCAATATTACTATGAACGACGCAGCGTATCCGAACAGGAACTCCTGATCCCGCCCGACGCGCGTCGCCGCATCTTTGAAAGGCTGATGCGGGTGATGGATTCGGAGGAGCGCTTCTACACCTACAAATTCATTGACCGCAACTGCACGAACATGGCCGCCGATCTCCTGCGCAAGGAACTTTCGGTGTCTTTGGCCAAACAGGGCGATGTGGTGTCCCCATATCGCGAGGTCCTGTTCCCCTACTTTGACAGGCATTTTTATGAGCAGATCGGCACAAGCCTGATTTTCGGGACCAAGGTGGACAGGGCGGCTACCGTACTTTTCCTGCCGGTCGAACTTGAAAATGCACTGGCGAATCAACGCTTTGAAGGCCGGCCCCTGTCGGCACCCAAACGGATCCTGCTCGACTTCCCGGTAGCGCCCAATCCGGGAAGCTGGTGGAACAACATCTGGACGTTTTGCGCCATCCTGTCCTTTTTCGCGTTCGTGCCGAGTCGCTACGTCATGGCCGCATATCTTTTGGTAGCTGGTATGGTCGGTTTGTTTTTTTGCGTCGCCGGATGGTATTCCCTGCACGAGGAACTGGCCTGGAACTACAATGCGTTGTTGCTCAACCCCGCATTCATTGTGCTGGCCTTCGCGCTCTTGTTGCGCAACCGGCTGCTGATGGGACGCCTTGCCCTCTTTTGCGCGGCGTGCATGGCCATCTACCTGGTCATCATTTTCGGGAAGGTCTATTTTTGGATCGCGCTGACGGTCTTTGCCACCAACGCCATCATCCTTTTCAGGATCTGGAAGCAATCCAGGCACGCGGTCCTGCTTGCGGCCGACCCATCACTGCCCCCTGTAGAATAGCACGGTACTGAAGGTCTTCACCATGATGTTGGTATCGAGGAAAATGCTTCGGTGCTTGATGTAGTAAAGGTCGTATTGAAGCTTGATCAGGCTGTCGTCGATCGAATCCCCGTATGAATAATTGACCTGCGCCCAACCAGTCAGCCCCGGCTTCACCACGTGCCTGGTCTGGTAAAAAGGCATGACCGATGCAATCTCGTTGACAAAGACGGGACGTTCGGGCCTTGGTCCTATCACTGCCATGTCGCCCTTGAGCACGTTCACAAACTGTGGAAATTCGTCAATCCTGGTCTTGCGCAGGAATTTCCCGAACGCCGTGATCCGCGAGTCTTTTTTCTTGGTGAAAACGGCCCCATCTTTTTCGGCATTCTTGACCATCGTCCTGAATTTTAGGATCTTGAACACCTCGCCGTTCTTCCCGACGCGCTTTTGCGTGTAAAACAGTTTTCCGCGGTTCCCGATGGCATTCCCAACCAGGATCAGCGGCAGCAATGCGATCCCGATGGCGATGCCCACAAGGGAGATGACGATTTCCACGATCCGGGCGAAAAGCAGGTAAAGGTGGTTTTGATTGCTACGGCTAAAAGGAAAATAACGATAAAAATCGCGCGCGACATACTGCACGGGAATCCGCTGGCAGATGCTTTCGTAGGCCTGCGTGTACTCGCGGATGATGTAGCCGTTCTCGAGCAGGTAAAGGAGCTGGTTGTAAAGGCCAACCGTGATGCCGTCGGTCTTTTGCGAGGCGATGACCACTTCTGAAACCTGGTTTTTACGGACAAACTGCTCAAGTGCATCCGCATCTATCCGGCTCACATATCCCGACGCATCGTGGTCCCTGATACTGTCAGAATTGACATAGCCCATGACCTTGTAATGCGGGTCGGCGCTTTCGAGGCTCACCACCAACTCTTCCACCTGTTCGCTGTCGCAGATAATGACCACTTTCTTGATGAAACGGTTGGAAGCCAGAAAACGCACGTAAAACATCCGCCAGGCAAACAAGGCGCCCAGGATCGCGAAGTAGAAGTACACGATCTGCATCCTGTTTGATGGAAGAATCGGCGTGTAAATCGGCGTCAGCAGGTAAAGCAATACCGTGAACGACGTGGTGAGTATAATGCTCTTGATGACCTGGAACTGATTGCTCGCCACCTGGAGGTTATACATCTCGAAGACCGTCCCGAATATCAACAGGTAAAAGGCAAGGACCAGCGTCCAGTAAAAATTGGTCGCCGAAAATTGGAAATAGTCAAAATGCCATAGTTTGCCAATGAGGAAAAGTGCGGCAAGAACGCAAAGCAAATCCAATAACCGAAGCAATACTTTCCGTTCCGAGACCTCGAAATGTATTTTTTTTTGCTTAATCATTTAAAGGTGACCTGGTTATTTTGACGACGCAAGTTAATCAATAAAATCCCAAGTGTTAAAGTGCTCCCTGCAAAATTTCGTCCCATTTGGGGATGACCGCTTCGGGAGAGAAACGATGTGATTTTTCGCGCGCGCCGATCTGCAATTTTTTGCGCAGGCCACTATCGCCCATGATCCTGAGAACTGCCGCAGCCATGGCTATGTGGTCATTGGCGGGTACGAGGACCGCATCGGCACCGTCCGCTGCCACAAACGGGATCCCGCCCACGTCGGTCGAGACCACAAATAACCCGAGGGACATCGCCTCCACGAGGCTGAAGGGCGCATTGTCCACCGTGGATGTGTTGATGAAGATGTCGAATTCGGTGGAAAGGCCCGACCATTGCGCCTGTGAAAGGCTGCCGGTAAACTGCACCTTTACGCCTAGTGCATCGGCCATTTGCCGAAGTTCCGGCGTAATCCCGGCTTTGTCCGGCCCCACCATCGCCATGGTGGCATAGGGATGCGCCTTGGTAATTTCTGCAAGGGTGCGGATGGCCATCGCGGGATTGGACATGGGACCCAAGGCGCGGACCCATAGGAGTTTGGGGGCCGCGACTTCCCGATTTTTGAACGGGAATTTATCTGTGCTGATGGGATTCGGCACCGCTCGGACGCGAAAGCCTGCATCGGCAAAAGCCTTTTTCAAATACCCCGACGGCGCCACATTGATGCGCGCACCGCCAAAAAGTGAAGCGGATGCCCTTGGCGAATGCACCAGGCGAAAAGGAAGGTTTCCGCCGTGGAGGATCGGCACGTAAGGGACTTTAAAAATTCTGCACAGCCCCGCCACGGCCACTGCATACCAAAAATTGGAAGTGCTGTAGGTATCGATCAGGACAAAATGCGCCCATTTGCGGTTTTTGAATGTGGCCAGGAGCATTTCGGCCAACCGTCGCGCCTTATTTCTTTGGGAAGATGCGTAACGCAACTTATAACCGCTGGCTTCCAGCAGTGGACCCAGGATCTCGATCCCCGTCAGCGCGCCGCCGTGGACCGCGAGCTTATTGCCTACGTACAGAACGTTCATACGGAAGGACTTTCATTAGCGAAAGGGAATAGACGAAGGCCGGTGCCGCAAGGCGCATCGCCGCGTGGTTGATGGTCAGGAGCCAGAACAGCAGGCAGCAGAGCAAATAAATGTGATATTTGTTGTCAATGTAGAGAAACAAGGGCGTCGCAAAAAGGATCAGCAGGATGGCCACTCCAAATGAGCCATGTTCCCCCAGGAGCCGCGTAATCTCGTTGTGCGAGAGGATGGTGCGGCCGGTCTGCGCTTCGCGGATTTCCATGCCCTTCCCCAACCCGATACCAAATATGGGATTGTTGAGGAAAGCTTCCAATTCAGCCTTGGAAATGTCTTCCCGGCCCGTGAACCGGCTCTGTTTCACGCGGCCCATTGCATCCTGGTTGGCATACCGCTTTTCAATCATGCCGCCGGTTTCCATCGACGTGTAGGCCCATACCAGGCCCATTCCGCCCAGAAGGATGGCAGTAAGGTACAGCATCTTAAGCTTGCCGCGGCTGTTGACGCGCATGTAGGTGATGCCCACCAAAATGATCAGCATGAGCACGCCGGTGATCATGCCGCCCCGCGAAAAGGTTACCAGTCCGCGGTAACCCACCATGACCGCCAGGATAACATTTATCAGGGCAAGTGTCCGCGTCGGTGAAAAAAGCAACATACGGCTAAAAAATACAAACATCCCCAGCCCGAGCATCGTCGAGACCTGGTTAGGGCCAAATCCCCCAGATGTTTCAAAATTGGAACCGGTTCCCGTGATGACGTCGCGAATGTTTGGCGTGTAGAGAAAGAGGTACATCGCACACGATACCGTCGGGAGCGCGATCATCAGCAAAATGGTACCAAAGTGCTGCAGGGTTATCTTTCGCGAATAGGTATAAAGCGCCGAAAGCCCCAGGCACACCGGCCCTGATATGTTAAATGAAATGACCTTGCGGATGTCGGTATCGTAATCAAGCACGAAAGTGGACAGCACCACACCGGGAATCAACAGCGCGATGTAAATCCAATAGGGAATCGCAAATCTCGAAAACCCGCTGAAATACATGCCCAAGACAATAAAGCCCATTACGCCGTATTTGGAGAACTCATAGAGCGGGTTGCCGCCGGTCATGCGCAGGAACACCTCGCTGCCCACGATGTACGCACTGGCAAACAGCACTTCCTCGTTCTTGTTGCGGTTCTTGAGCACCCAATAAAGTCCGCCCAGGATCATCGCGTAGCCGTATATCTTTGAAAGCGCGGGAAACATGAAAATGGCGATCCCGATGCCGATGTGCAGCAGGATGAGCAACAGGTAATTTTTTTCGTGGTGGCTCATGATATCCGCCTAAGCCAGTTCAGGTATTTTTCGATCACCGCCTCTTCGGAGTTGTTCCGACGCACGGTGTCATAGAGCGCATCGCCATATTGTGTGCGCATTTCCGGGTTCCCGATCAGGGTGCGCAGGGCCTGAGTAAAACCTTCCGCATCGCCCGATGCCACCATGAGGCCGTTGGTCCCCGAATCGATGATTTGCGGGATTTCGCCCACGGCGGTCACCACCACGGCCTTGTGATGCAACCCGAATTCGAGCAGCGCCACCGGCAATCCTTCGGACTTGGAGGTAAGGATCGCAATGTCCGACTGCTTGATCACCGCCGCGATGTCGTCACGGGTCCCGTAAATGTAAACATGCCGTTCCAACCCCAGATTTGCCACCGCCTCGCGCACCATCACCGA
>SXQR01000201.1 GCA_005792865.1 Flavobacterium sp.
ATGGACGCCAAAACATTTTACGCTTCGCTGTACAATGAAATCTTCATCAACGGTCAAAAGACTTCGGACAATCGCGCTGTCTTTGACCGCAACCGCCTCTACCTGGGCGCCGGGTACCGTTTTTCAAAGAACCTCGCGGTGCAGGCGGGCTGGATGAACCAGGTGCTTGAAAATTCGGCGAAGGCACAGGTCGTGCTGTCGGTGCACCATAAATCATCCTTTTAACCCAGCCAGGACTTGAAATCCGGCACGCGCTCGCGGGCTACGATGACCTCATCGCCTTTATACGTGGGCAAGATGACTTTCAGGCGGCTGTTGCTGTAGATCTGGATTTCGCGGATGGCAGGCATGGCCACGATGAATTTTCGGCTGACCCTGAAAAACCGCGATGGATCCATTTCGGGCTCGATCGATTCCAAAGTCTGGTCAATCAGGTAGTCGCGGTTGTCGGCCGTGTGCAGGTAAGTCCCCTTGTTTTCGCTGTAGATGCATTCAATTTCCTCGACGGGAACGATCTTGAGCTGCTGGCCGATGCGTACCGTGAAACGCTTGCGGTAAGATTCGGGGCCGGGCGAAAGCAGCCTCCTCAGGTCGTCGAGGTCGGGACCTGGTTTATTTGAATTCCTGGACCTGAATTTGTCCACAGCGGCCTCGAGTTCCTCTTCGTCTATAGGTTTAAGCAGGTAATCGATACTGTTTAGTTTAAAGGCCTTTAAGGCGTATTCGTCATAGGCCGTCGTGAAGATGATCGCGCTGTCCACCGCTACCCGCTCGAATATCTCAAAAGAGAGCCCGTCCGAGAGTTGGATGTCTAGAAAGATCAGGTCGGGATGCTTGTTGCTTTCAAACCACGCAACGGCCTCCTCCACCGAATGCAGCATCGCTTCCGGCGCCATGCCCAATTTTTCGAGCTTGCGCTGGAGAAGGCGGGCGGCCGGTTTTTCATCCTCGACAATCAGGGTGCGCACTACTCCCATTTTTGGCGTTTTTCCTTTTCCATCAGTTCTCGCACCTTGCGGTCTTCCCACTGCTGGCCAAAAAATACGTTCTCAGTGAACACGCCGAGCGCATGGAAGGCCAATCCGATGCCCCAAAAAAATGCCGTTGCGAAGGTCCCGAAATCCAGGAACGCTTCTCCGGGATCAAGCGTAAAATATTTGATTGCGATCAGGGTCACATTGACCGCAAGGTAAATCAGGGCGTGGCGGTAAAACGCCGAAATCGCCTTGACGCGCTTGCGCACGCGATCGATGCGCTGCTGCTCGAGTGATGTTTGCTGTTCCATTTGATGGGTTGTTGGTGATTAATTATTAGCTGTTAGTTATTAGCCAAATGTCGTTGGATGGCGGATGCCGTCATTGACATTCGATTTTGGTCAATCGTACCTGCGCGCCCTGTCCTTCTTCATCAATTCCCGAACCTTGCGCTCTTCCCAATCACTGCCCAGGAACGGCATGTAATTAAAGGTGTTCAGGCCGTGGAACAACAATCCAAAACCCCAACCTATCGCCGGAAAGAAGAACCACAGGAATTTGGGATACGTCACGATATTGAGCACGGCGAGTGCGGGTATCACGATCAGGTAGGCCGTAAGATTGCCGTAAAAGCCCTTGATGTCCTCGACCTTTTTCAAGATTCGGTTGTAATCGTCACCGGTGACGGGCTGCTCCACCTCGATCTTTCGCGTCAGCATTGGGATCTGCACGGTAAAATAGCCGCCCTGTTCGTCCGCCAACACCTTCCGGTCGGTCACCAAGGCATAGCGGTCGGCGATGTTGGCCAGCCCGACGCCCCTGCGTTCTGACAAAACCTCCTTCTTCTGGAAATTGTTGCGCACCCACAGAAACCCATCTTCAATGCCTATGGTAATCTCCAGGGGCTTGTTGGGGCTGGCAATATTGTGCTTTACCGCATTTTCCAGCAACAGTTGCAGCGATAGGGGAACAACCTTCGCCTCGGTATCGGGGACCTGCTGGGGCAAGTGGAAAACCACACTGTTCTCAAACCGCATCTTGAGCAATCCCATATAGGTTTTGGCAAAGGCAAGCTCTTCGGCGACGGGAACGAGTTCCTTGTCCTTTTGCTCCAGTACGTACCGATATACCTTTGATAGCGAAGTCGTGAACTTTTGTGCCTGGTCCGGATTTTCCTCGATCAGTGAGCTCAGGACATTGAGGCTGTTGAAAAGGAAGTGTGGATCGATCTGGTTCTTAAGGCTCTCAAATTTAGCCGACGCGTTCCCGGCGATGATCTTCTGCTCCCTGACCTTCTGCTCCTGGTAGGCCCTGTAGATGTAAAACCCGTGCACGCCAAGGCTGATAAAGGAAAAAATCAACATTGACACGATGTAATTGCGCGGATGCTCATCGGCCAGGAAACCTGCCAGGGTATTGCCTTCCACCACGACTTCCTCAAAGACGCGCAGCAGGAAGACCGCCGCCAGGGTCAGCGCGAAGGACAGGACAACGCCGGTGATCAGGCGCTTGACGGTGAAACGGTCCCGGGCGAAGATGCGGTCCAGGTAAATGAAGATGCAGGCGTTGAGGTAATACAGGCCCACGCTGTAAAGCATCGTGAACATGAAGTGCATGAGCAGCGCTCTTTCCTTCGGAAGCGAACCGCCGCCCAGAAGGTTCAACCCCTGGAGCACCAGGAATATGGCGCAACCCATCACGATGGCCTTAACGAGTTCCCTGACGTACCTGTTCATTACTTGCAGCTTTTCTTTGTTTCGACGGCGCGGTCAAGCCCCCAGGAAGGATGCAGCGCCGATGCCGGTTTAAAAGTAGCGAAAAGTTCGATGGCGCGGTTAATCCGGGCGCAGATCGGCTGGATGTCGGCGCCGGTGTAGGGCGCGCTGTGGAGGTCAAATTCGGCTTTGCCAAAGACCGCCCGGGGATTTGCGGGATCGATCGCCAGCGCCTTTGCATACGATTCCATCACGCGCGGCGAGTAGGACATTCCGTAGGACATCGGGTCCGATGCGATCCTCGCCGTGTAAGCCATTGCCTGCAAGACGTGCAGCTCGGCATTCGCGGGATCTTTGACCATTTCTGCATCAAGTGCCGCCTGCGCCCTTTCAAGCAGCGCATCCATTTTGGCGGGATTTGAAAACGCCTGCGTGGTATTGATCAGGGCGATGTAATAATTGGGGAGCCAGCTTTTGGGTTCGGCGGCGGCAATGCGTTCCAGGAGTGCGGTGGCCTGGTCAGCCTTTCCTTCCTTCCACATCGCAAGGGCGCGGCCCATGCCTTCTTCAAATTTCTGTGCCGTTGCAAGGTTGGCAACAAGCAGTGTCAGGATCAGTAGTGCTTTTTTCATGATTTTGAATTTAATTGTTCAGGATTATGGTGTAAAATTATCGCCGATGGCCCGCCGGTAAAAATCATTGGTACCGAACCGTCGTTTTTCAAGGATGAACCGTCAAAGGTTGCGCAGCTGGTTGCTTTTCCCGTCGTCCGAGATGGTCCAGAACAGACCGATGAAGAAGAACCTGTCGGCCTGCTGACCGATCGCCTGCCGCCGGTAGGTGCCGTCACCTCCCGCGGCGGCGGCATATCGGTAGCCAAAGACGTTATCGGTACCCAAAACATTTGACACCGAGAAATACAGGATTTTTTGCGAGGTGAGCAGGTAGGCCCAGCTGGCGCTCAGGTTGTTGTATCCCCGCGTGCGGCTTTCCAAATAGCCGGAGCGCTCCGGATTCTCATAGGGCCTTCCGGAGGCAAACGTGTTGGTAAGGCCAATTTGCGATTTGAGGCTGTTGACCCAGATCTTGGCCACGGCCGAAAACGTGTGCTTCGCGGCAAATCCCGGCGTGGCTTCGGATGGAAACTCGCGGTAGAGCCTTTTGGTGTCGAGCAGGGAATAGGAAATCCAGTACTCGAGATTCCGGACCGTCCGGGCGTCCCGCCAAAAAATCTCGGCGCCATGGGCATATCCATAGCCCGATTGCGAGAAATCCCGTTGCATTCCGTCCACGGTGTCAAACCGGACCAAATTTGAATAGTCCTTGGCATAGGCCTCAAACCGCAGCATGCGTTTGTTTTTTGAATACTGGTAATTCAGGATCAGGTGCGTGGCCTCTTCATGTGCGAAACGTTCGTCCTGCTTGAGGAATTCGTGGCCGGGCGACTGCGCAAAAGTACCCGCCGCGATCGAGACCTGCCCGCCCGGGTGAAGCTTCAGCGCGGCCGAGACACGCGGGGACAGCGCGCCACCCAACTTTTCGTGGCTCGCAATCCGCAGTCCCGTTTTGACCGCAAAGTTTTTAGAGAAAAGGAAATCGGCTTCGGCGAAACCGGCCGCGGCGCTGGCGTGATAGGCCCGTCGGTAGAGATTGCCATCGTCAAAAGTTTCGCTGTAGAGGTTTCGGAACCATTCGGCGCCCACATTGAGCCTGATCATCCTAAGCCGCCTGCTGAATTTAAGCTTGAGATGGAGCGCATCGTCGTCCTCACTTACCTGGTCGCGGTCGATGCCCGTCAGCGTCCGGCCAATCCCCGCACCTGCACCCGCAAACAGCTGCCAATTGGCCGGCAGGTCATATTTGAGCGAGGAATTGAAATAGAAATTGTTGTTGCGCACGCCGATCCGCAGGGGTTCATCCTGGTCGATAAGGTCCTGGTCAACGCCAAAGCGCGCGGCATCGAAGGCGGCGTAAACCTTGAAAACGCCCTTTTGCAGCTCCTGCCGGTAAACCGCCTCGCCCGAAATCGACTGGTAGGCGCGGTTGAACTTGACCTGTTGCGGAACGGCAGCCTGATAAGGCGAGAGGTCAATATAGGAAGTGTTGAAGGTAAGCGAACGGCTTCCCCATTTTTGGGTGTTCCCCAGCCCAAGCCCTACGGTCATCAGTGATATGTCGGTTTTTTCCTGTTGGATGTCGTCGGCGGTATTGAGCAACAGGACACCTGATAGCGCATCCCCGTACTCGGCCGAATAACCGCCCGTGGAGAACGAAATCCCGCTGAACAGGAAGGGCGAAAAACGACCCCGCGTGGGAAGATTTTCCAGTGTCGCGCCATAGGGCTGGCTGACCCGGATCCCGTCGACGAATGTCTGGGTTTCCTCGGCGCGTCCCCCACGCACAAAGAGGCGCCCGTCCTCGGCGGCAGCCTGCGTGCCTGGCAAGGTCTGCAACGCCGCCACGATGTTCCCCGCCGACCCCGCGGTTGTCACGATGTCAAGCGGTTTGAGTACAGACACCCGCGCCTTGTCTCCGGCCTCGAGCGTACCGGCGGTCACGACCACGGCATCCAGGGCCATCGCCGATTCCCGCATGGTGATCTTCAGGGCCGAAGCACGATCACGATCCAATGCGATCCTGAGGGGTTCAAAACCCGAAGCGGTCACCATGAGGTGTTTCGTGCCATTCATCGGGGTATCGAACGCGAATTGGCCCAGGCTGTCGGTGACGGCGCCGTCATAGGAACCCTCCAAAAAGACATTGGCCCCAGCAATCGGTTTCCCGGACCTGTCGAGGATGGTGCCGCTGATCTGTATCTGCGAAAAAACCGGAAAGCACATCAAAAGCAGGATGGTAATAAGTCTCATGATCAGAATTTTGGACAAAGTTGGCGCCGCGGCGTACCATCTGAAAAAAGAATGTGCCCAACCGTCGAAATTGCGGGATGGACTGCAGAATCCTTAAATTGCGGCATGAAAACTTTGCGCTACCTCCTGCTCCTGTTGCCCGCCATCATGCTGTGCCAGGAAAAATACGATGCCGAACTCGCCAGGTCGCTGGGCGGAAACGAGAACGGCATGAAAAAGTATGTTTTGGCCATCCTGAAGACCGGGCCAAACGTGACCGCTACTGACGAGGAGAAGAAAACGCTCTTTGCCGGACACATGGCCAACATCCAGAAACTTGCCGCCGACGGGAAAATGGCGGTTGCCGGGCCTTTTGGGAAAAACGAGCTTGGCTACCGCGGGATCTTTATCCTGAACTGCGAGACCGTCGCCCAGGCCGAAGCCATGGCCCAGGCCGACCCGGCCGTCAAGGCGGGGATTTTCACGTGTGAATATATTCCGTGGTATGGGACGGCTGCGCTGATGGCGACACCGGGGCTGCACGAGAAGATCGTCAAGCCCAAACCGTAAATTGTTGATTACTTTTTTACTGTTAGGGCCGATTATATTTTACCTTTGCGCCCTTACAAAACGCATATCATGGTTTATAAATTCAGGGTGATCCTGGACGCCGAGGAAGACGTCTTTCGCGACATCGCCATACTTGAGGACGACAGCCTCGAGGACCTGCACAATGCCATCGTCAACGCATTTGGCTTTGACGGACTGGAACCTGCTTCCTTTTACACAAGTGACGAGCAATGGAATCAGGAAGACGAGATTTCACTATTCGATACGGGCGACGTGCCGGGCCAACAGAAGGTAATGTCGGATTACCAACTATCGGAAGTGGTGGACGCCGACAGCACCAAACTCATTTACGTGTACGATTTCCTGAACATGTGGACGTTCCTGATCGAACTGGCCGCAATCGAGGAGGTCCAGGCGTCAGAAGTTTACCCGAGTGTGCTTTTCTCGCACGGGATCATGCCCGCGAGCGCACCGGACAAGGATTTCTCGGATTCCGACGACAAGGCCTTCGATTACGATGACGAGGACGGCTATGACCAGGACGACCTTGACATGTTTGACGGGGACGGGGAGAGTTTTGAGGATCTGGGATTTGAGGAGAACTGGAACTGACAAGCCGTCAGCTTTCAGCTATCAGTTTTCAGCTACTCACTGACTAATCCGGGACTGAAGGTTATCACCAACATTTTAAGAAAATAATCAATTATAAATTACAGACATCCGGCGCCCTCCAAGTAGCTGACTCCTGATGACTGACCCCTGACCGCTATGATCAACCTCTACAACGCCCAGATCGAGTCGCTATCCATCCACCGCGTGGGCAACAAGAGCCGCAATGAACCGGTTTTCCTTTCATCGGAACCGTACAAGCTCAACGATGAGATCGCGCCGCTTTTGAAGGAATTTTTCCTGAAATCGTTTCGCGAAAAGGAGGAAAACTATTATCAGTTTGCCCACGACGTTGACCTTGACTACCACGACATGTACAAGATGGCGACCGAGGTGTTCACCAATCCCGGCGGGACCCATGAGGTTTCCAAGCGCATCACCCAACACCTGTATGACCAGTCGGCGCATCCGCATATCAAGGCAGGAGAGGTCTACGTGGCCCACATCACGGGGGTGACCATCGACAACAAGCCGTGCGATGTGCTGGGCATCTTCAAGAGCGAATTGCAGCAGGACTTTTTGCAGTTCAATGAAAAGGGTTCGCAACTGGACATGATCCTGCAGCAGGGCATCAGCCTCAACAAACTCGATAAGGGATGCCTGGTCTTCAACTACATGAAGGAAGAAGGATATAAGATCCTCACCGTGGATTCAAACCGGTATGACGCGCGTTACTGGCTGGAGCACTTCCTAAGCGTCGATGCGTTCGAGGACGAAAATTTCATCACCAAGAAATACCTTAAATTTTGCCAGAACTTCGCCAAGGACGTCGTGCTCCCGGCCGAAGATAAAAAGGAGGAGGTGATGTTCATGAACCGGTCGGTGAACTATTTTGCAAAGAACGATGAGTTCGAGGAAACCAAATTCCTCAACGAGGTACTGGACAACCCTGACCTCATCCCCGAATTCAAGAGCTACAAGGTGGACAAGGGCGCAAAATACAGCATCGAGGACGTAACCAATTTCCCGATCGCGAACGCAGCGGTGTCAGATGCGCGCAAAAGCATCCGCAACGTGGTCAATCTCGACACCAATATCCAGATCAAGCTCGATTTCATCAATCCCGAAAGCGCCGAGAAATTCGTCGAGAAGGGTTGGGACGAGGAAAAGCAGATGTACTACTACCTGGTTTATTTCAACAAAGAACAAAAAAGTTAAAAAGTAAGTATTTACTTATATTGATATATAGATTGTTGTATTTCGTCGATTAAATTTGCATATTATCGATGGTTAAAGTACGTTTACCGTGCTAATACAATAGCCATGAAATCAATTACTTACAAAGAGCATTCTTTCAAAGGCCGGATTTTATGCGCGCTTTTCGGACATAAGTTCCGCACCACCAAGATCGTGACGGGATACTTCAGGGAATTTGAATGCAGCGTGTGCCACCTGCAGGTCACCAACGATGTCACGGGAAGGCGCGTCTCCCTCACGCAGGAGCATCGGGAGATCAACGAGGCGCTCATCAGCCTTCACCAACGCCGGCAGTCGCATCTATAAAATTTTTTCGGTAACAATTGTTTATATTGGTCGTCCTAACGCAACCAAACCAAATCCAATTGGAAACCATCTTATCGATCAGGAACCTCCACAAGCGGTTCGGCCGCATCCACGCCGTCAAGAACGTCTCACTTGAAATCCATAAAGGCAATGTTTACGGGATACTCGGGCCAAACGGCAGCGGGAAATCAACCACACTGGGCATCGTGCTCAACGTGGTCAACAGGACTTCGGGCGAATATGAGTGGTTCGGCGGCAAAGTCGAGACGCACGAGGCCCTCAAAAAAGTGGGAGCCATCATCGAGCGGCCCAATTTCTATCCCTACATGACCGCCGAACAAAACCTCCGCCTGGTGTGCGACATCAAGGGGTCGGGTTATGAGAAAGTAGCCGAAAAACTCGAGATCGTCGGGCTCACCGACCGCAAGGACAGCAAATTCCGGACTTTTTCACTCGGGATGAAGCAGCGCCTGGCAATCGCATCGGCACTGCTCAACGACCCGGAGATCCTGATCCTTGACGAACCCACCAACGGGCTTGATCCGCAGGGCATCCACCAGATCCGCGACATCATCCGCAAGATTGCCTCACAGGGCACCACGATCCTGCTGGCCTCGCACCTTTTGGACGAGGTCGAGAAGGTCTGCTCGCACGTACTGGTATTGCGCAAGGGTGAAATCCTGTACTCGGGCACCGTGGAAGGCCTCACCGAAGGCGAACAGTTTCTCGAGGTTTGTGCCGACGACATGCGGGCGCTCGAAGCGGCATTGCGGGAGTATCCCGGTTACCAGCGGCTTTTGCCGGATAACGGCAAATTCATTTTATACGTCAACGGCCGTACCGATGGCGCCGACCTGAACCGTTTCCTCGCATCGAGGAACATCTTTGCCAGCCACCTGTCAACGCGCCGCAACACCCTTGAAGAACAATTCCTGGCCATCACCAACAAACCCACCGCAAAATGAAGCGCCTGCTCTCCATCGAACTCCAAAAGATATGGCGCAGCCGCGCCAGCCGCGTCCTGACCATCACCTATTTCGTGCTCCTGTCCTTTATCGCACTAATCGCCTCAATAAAATTTGACATTGGGAGTTTCAAGTTGCACATTGCCGAGCAGGGCATCTTCAACTTTCCCTACATCTGGCACTTTAACACCTACATTGCCGCGATCCTCAAACTTTTCCTGGCAATCGTAATCGTCTCAATGATGGCCAACGAATACAGCTACGGCACGCTCAAACAAAACCTGATCGACGGCCTCAGCAAAAAGGAATTCGTCATTTCCAAATTTTTGACCGTCGTGCTGTTTGCGGGAATTTCAACTCTATTCATTTTTGCAATGTCGCTCATCCTCGGGCTTTGCTTTTCCAGCTACACCGAGCCGTCCATTATCTTCTCTGACATGGAATACCTGCTGGCCTACTTTGTCAAACTGGTCGCGTTTTTCTCGTTCTGTCTTTTTTTGGGGATTTTGGTCAAGCGGTCGGCGTTTGCATTGGGATTTTTGTTGGTCTGGAACATCTTTGAAGGCATTGTGTACGGAATCCTCGAATTCCAGGTCTTTCCAAAAGCCGACATTGCCACCAAAATCATGCAGTTCTTTCCGCTGGCGTCGATGTCCAACCTGATCCTGGAACCGTTTACCAGGCTGTCGGCGATCAAGACCCTTGAAACGGCAATTGGCGGTGACGTCACACCCAAGGATTACGGAGTTTCGGCAATAGCATTGGCAGTTGCGCTCGCATGGACCGTTATTTTTGTGTTTAGCTCGTACAAACTCCTCAAAAAACGCGATTTGTAGTATCTTTGCCGATGCTATGAGAGTGATTTGCGTTGCGGTTTTTTGGTGCTTTTTGTTAGTTCCGTCGTACCTGTTTTCGCAGTACATCCAGGTTGACGATTCGTACACGGCACAGCAACTGGTAGCCGACGTTCTGGTCAACAGCCCTTGCGCCAATGTGGCCAACGTCACGGTATGGGGCGACAATTTCTCCGGCGGGGCCAATAGCTACGGGTATTTCACCGGCGGCGGCACCTTTCCCTTTGCAAACGGCATCGTCCTGGCCACCTCCCGCGCATCGCGTACACAGGGGCCCAATTCCAACCTTATCGACGAAGGGTCCACACTATGGCTTGGCGACCAGGACCTTGAGCAGATGCTGGGGCTCGACCCCACCTACAACGCGACCGTGCTGGAATTTGATTTTACGCCGCTCACCAGCCAGATCAGCTTTGATTACATCTTTTCGTCCGAGGAATACCAAGGCACTGCGCCCTGCCGCTACTCCGATGCGTTTGCTTTCCTCCTGAGGCCTGCCACCGGCGGCCCATGGGAAAACCTGGCCGTATTGCCCAACACCGATATCCCGGTCATGGTCACATCGGTGCATCCCCAGATTCCGGGAGCCAACGGTTGCCCCGCCCAGAACGAAATATATTTTGACGGCTTCAACGGCTTTGAGCATCCTACCAATTTCAACGGCCAGACGGTCGTCCTGACGGCAAAGGCGAGCGTCACCCCGGGCGTTACCTACCACATCAAGCTCGTGATTGCCGACGAGGAAAACATCCGGTACGATTCGGCGATATTTTTGGGCGGCGGAAGTTTCTCGGTCGGCACCGATATCGGCCCGGACAGGCTCATCTCCACACAGAATCCAGTCTGCGAGGGAGAAAACATCACGCTCGACGCCACCGAGGCCGGCACCAACACCTACAAATGGTTCAAGGACGGCGTGCAGCTCCCGACTGTCCTTGAGCAATTGGTGGTCACCGATCCCGGAACCTACACCGTCGAGGTAACCCTCGGCACCAACGGATGCATCGCGATGGGAGAAGCCACGATCGAATACGTTTCCAAACCGGTATTGGATTCGCCGCAGTCCCTTGTGGAATGCGACCCCGATGGCGATGGGCTGGCCGCCTTCAATCTCGCAACGGCTGGAAATGCCCTCGCAACGGGCAACCCCGGGCTGACGGTTCTGTATTATCCGACTCCCGCCGATGCCCTGGCACAAACCAATGCCATCGCCAATTCCTCGGCGTACATTGCTCCGGATGGCACGCAGGTCACGGCCAGGGTTTCCAATAATTTCGGATGTTTTTCCCTTGGGACCGTGGACCTTGGGATTTCAAATGCTTCGGTGCAGCCTCCCGCCCCCGTGATTCTCTGCGAGCAGGACGGAAACCCCGACGGCATTTCGGCATTCAACCTTGACGAACTGGTGACGCCCGTGCTGATGTCGGGACTTCCCCCGAGCCTCTCGGTCGAATATTACGCGAGTGCGGGCGATGCTGCCCTGTCGCAAAACGCACTGGGATCGGTTTTCACCAATACCGTTGCCTTTGAGCAGACCATTTTTGCACGGCTTGTCAATGGCCCCGAATGTTACGGCATCGTCCCCGTAATTTTGGAAGTCAGGAATTTTGGCGGTTCGATACAGGATGCGGGCGTCATCCTCTGTCCCGGTTCGCCTGCCTACCTAATCGCCGATGCAGGCTACGCCAACTACACCTGGAGCAACGGCGCGACCGGCCAGTTGATACAGGTCCAGGCGGCGGGCACTTACCAGGTCGCCATCACCGATGCGCAGGGTTGCCAGGCGGTGAAGACCTTTACCGTGACGGCTTCGGGCGAGGCGGTCTTTGAAGGCGCCGACATCTCCGACTTCAACGGCGGCAACAATACGGTTTCCATCAACGCATCGGGAGTGGGAAATTACACGTACTCGCTGGCGGGTTCCTCCTTCCAGTCCTCGCCGGTATTTACACAGGTGCCAGCGGGCATTCACGATGTTTACATCCGCGATGAGAACGGCTGCGGCACTGTAGGCCCGTTCGTAATCTATGTGCTGGATTATCCCAATTTCTTCACGCCGAACGGCGATGGGGCAAATGATCGTTGGCAGATCAAAAACCTGCAGACGCAACCCGGCGCGCGGATCCGCATCTTCGACAGGTATGGCAAGTTGCTAGCGGATTTTGGGCCCGACCAATTTTGGGACGGCCGCCATGAGGGCCGCGAGGTGCCTTCCTCCGACTATTGGTTTACGCTGGCGCTACCGGGAGGCCGCACCGTTAAAAGTCATTTTGCGCTAAAACGCTGAGCATTTAATTTCCTACATTTATTGCATGAAAAAATTCCTGAACATTTTGTTCATCCTTTGTTCGGCCTGTGCGTTCGCGCAGTTCAGCAAGACGCATTATATCCCGCCGCTCTCATCGTCGGTCAACGTAATCCCTGAAGAGCAGTTCCTCTACATTTCCACACCCAGCCTGACGCCGGTCAATATAAGGATCATCAACCTTGGCGGAAGCGTCATAAACGGAACGGTGTCCCGGGACGAGCCCTATATTTACAATATCGGCCTTGGCAACAACACCCAGCTCACCATGAACAGTGGCTTTTCGGGCACGGTGATGCAAAACAAGGGCTTTGTGGTGGAAGGAGACGATCTGATCTATGTCTCGGCGAGGATCATTGCAGGAAACCAGAACCAGGCGGGGCAAATTGTGTCCAAAGGATTGGCCGCCCTGGGAACGCAGTTCAGGATAGGTGCGTTCCTCAATACATCGGCCCCAAGTTATGACTCGGTGCATTTTACCTTTGTTTCCGTGATGGCAACCGAAAACAACACTACCGTTACATTCTCGGATATCAAGGAGGGCGCACAGGTCATCAACTATGAATTTGTGGGGAACAACATTCCCCCGGTGGTCCTTAACGCGGGAGAAAGTTATATGATTGCCGTTGAAGGTCCTCACAACCCCAACCGCGATGCCCTTATTGGCGCTCTTGTGAGTTCCGATAAGCCGATTGCGGTCAACTGCGGTTCGTTTGGGGGCACAAATGGCGAAATGGGAAATCTGGACCTGGGTTTTGATCAGATCGTTTCGGCCGAACGCACCGGGAAGGATTACATCTTCATCAAGAGCACCGGGCAGGATCCGGTGGAGCGCATATTGTTGATTGCCCATGAAGATAATACCGAGATCTTTTTCGGAGCCAATACCGCACCGTCTTTTACTATAAATGCGGGCGAATATATTGCCACCGGCGGATCCATGTACGGGGCAAACGGAAATCTGTTCATCCGGACCTCGAAGAATGTTTTTGCCTACCAGAGCATCGGGGATAACGGCCGCCCCGACCAGGCAAACCAGGAAATGTTTTTCGTACCGCCGCTGAGTTGCGAA
>SXQR01000202.1 GCA_005792865.1 Flavobacterium sp.
CTGGGTTTCATTGCTGTTGTTGAGGGCGACCATGACGGTCTTGCCCTCGATGTGGCGGAAGTACACGAAGACGTTCTTTTCGGGGATGTATTGCGTTGTTTTTCCCCGATGGATCGCGGCGCTGGTTTTGCGCCAATTGAGCAGATTTTTGGTGAAGTTGAAGTAGTCGTTCTGCGCTGCGTCGCGGCCCTGGGGCGTGAATGCGTTTGCGGGATCGCCCGGCCAGCCTCCGGGAAAATCGCGCCTGATGTCGCCGTCGCCCTTGCCCTTGTCGCCCTTCATGCCGATTTCGGACCCGTAATAGATTTGCGGGATGCCGCGGACGGTGGAAATAAGCGCCATCGCGAGCTTGTAATCGCGTACGTCCGGGTATTGCTGGTTGAAGCGTTGGGTGTCGTGGTTCTCGGTGAATACGAGGATGTTGTTGATGTCGGGGTATAGGAAGTCGTTCACGAAGTTTTCGTAAATGCGGATCATGCCTTTGTCCCATTCGGGTTTAGTCTCTGAAAATGCCTGCAGGATCGCATCGTGCAAAGTAAAATCCATGACCGTGGGCAGGTGGGAATTATAGCTCTGGAGCGCCCCGATTTTGGAATCTTTTTGCCAGTACGCCATCTGTGCCTGGTCATGCATCCAGACCTCGCCGGCGATGTTGAAATTTGGGTATTCATCGGTGATGGCCTTGGTCCATTTGGCGATGCCTTCCTTGTCATTGTAGGAATAAGTGTCCACGCGGAAGCCGTCCAGATTGGCATATTCAATCCACCAGATGGCGTTTTGGATCAGGTAGTTGAGCATCAGCGGGTTTCGCTGGTTGAGGTCGGGCATCGACTTTACGAACCAACCGTCCATGCACATTTTGGTGTCGATTGCGGAAGCATTGGGGTCCATCTGCGTGGTCATGCGGTAATTGGTCTGCGCGTAACCCGGGAATTGGTGAAGCCAATCATAGGTAGGCATATCGGCAAATGTCCAATGCTTGCCCCAGTGGTTGGTCACGTAGTCCATCACCAGTTTCAAACCGCGTTTGTGCATCTCGTCGGAAAGGCGGAGATAGTCCTCATTGCTGCCATAGCGCGGGTCGATCCTGTACACATCCGATTGCCCGTAACCGTGATAGGAGCCTCGCTCGTCATTGTCCTCGCAGAGCGGCGTGCTCCAGATGGCGGTCGCGCCGAGTTCCTTGATGTAGTCCAGGTTTTGAATTATGCCTTCGATGTCGCCGCCATGCCGCCCGGAAAGTTCGCTGCGGTTGGCTTTGTCGGCCATGCCGGGCATATTGTCGTTGCCGGGATTTCCATTGGCGAATCGGTCTGGCATCAAAAGGTAGAGCACGTCGGACGAATCGAAGCTTTTTCGCGCGGCCGAATTGGCTCGGCGCTCTTTGATTTCATATTTGTACGCAGTACTTTTCTTGCCAGACTTGAAAGTGAAATTGATCATGCCCGGCACCATGTTCTGAGTGTCGATCGTGACGAAGGCGTAGTTTGGATTCTCGGTGCGCACGATGCCACGGATCGTTGCATTGGACGCTGAGATTTCGTGCTTGCCGATGTCCTTTCCGTAGAACAGGATCTGGAGCTCCGGATTTTTCATGGCAGCGTACCAAAAGGGAGGTTCGGTGCGGGTGGGTTGGGCGAGGAGGGCGCCTGAAAGCAGGAGGATGAAAAGCGTGGGGAGGACGGCTTTGAGGGGGGGTGCAGACCTCAAAGGTTTTAAAAACCTTTGAGGTCTAGAGGAACAGACACCAAATTTCTCCCCAACGTTGCCGCCTTTACTTCTGTCAGAGGTGTAACTCACTCCTCTCGAACCTGACTTTGAACAAACTTCCATTTCTTCCATAGCGTTTATTGATTGACTTTGCATAACTGTTCAATAAATTGGATATTGGCAAATGCAAGCGGGCCCGGAACTTTTCCGGAATTTCCTCTGCATTCTTGAATTTCACGACCATTGAAATTTCGCTGGATCCTGCCGAAATTTCTAATATGGTGCAAACAGGTGCAAGATGCCTTTCGGCCAATTTCTTGAAATAGATTTTATTTGCCGGTTCAAAAAATAGAGCTTCGTCGTTGTTTCCGCGCTGTACTATCCGGTACAATTTGCCGGCAATTAAATGATCGGTTTTTTGCATGATTTTTAAAACCTCAAAGGTTTTTAAAACCTTTGAGGTTTGCAGCGACAAAACCCGCCAAAAATGTTAAACCGTCACCAAAACGTTCGGTTGAACCGAAATTTCGGTATCATTCACCACCACGGTCATTTCCTGTCCTTCTTCCAATCCAAAACTCGTCTTCCCTTCCTCCACATTGACCTTCAAAACCTGGTTCCTGAAATTGATCTTGAACGAATACCCTTTCCATTGAGCCGGAATGCGCGGCGCGAAGTGCAACACGTCATCCTTGACGCGCATGCCGCCAAAACCTTCCACGATGCTCATCCAGGTGCCGGCCATGGATGTGATGTGGCAGCCTTCCTCCACTTCCTTGTTATAATCGTCGAGATCGAGCCTTGAGGTGCGCAAATAAAAGGTATAGGCCATGTCCATTTTGCCAAGGACGGCCGCCTGGATGGAATGCACACATGGTGAAAGTGAGCTTTCGTGTACCGTGAAAGGCTCATAAAAATCAAAGTGCCTTTCCAGTTGTTCTCGCGTAAAATGATCTTCAAAGAAATAAAAGCCCTGTAACACATCGGCCTGTTTGATGTACGGCGAGCGCAATATCCGGTCCCACGACCATTTCTGGTTGATTGGCCTTTGCGCGCGGTCCAGGTCCGAAACTTTTACAAGTTCCTTGTCCAGGAATCCGTCCTGTTGCAGGAAGATCTCCAATTGCTCGTCGTATGGGAAATACATCTTGTCGGCGACCTTTTGCCAGTGCAGGAGCTCGGCCTTGTCAATTTTTGTGGCCGCCACGATCCGTGCGTAGTCCTTGGGGTAATCCGCTTCGACCTTTTCAATTTGTTCCAACGCGTAGTCGATGCACCATTTGGCCAGGTAATTCGTGTACCAGTTGTTGTTGACGTTGTTTTCGTATTCATTGGGGCCGGTCACGCCCAGTATCATGTAACGGTCCTTGTGCGTCGACCAGGTGGCACGCTGGTGCCAGAACCGTGCTATCGCGATGAGCACCTCGAGGCCTTTTTCCGGGATGTAGGAGTAGTCGCCTGTAAATCGATGGTAATTGTAGATGGCAAAGGCAATGGCTCCGTTCCGATGGATTTCCTCAAAAGTGATCTCCCATTCGTTGTGGCATTCCTCGCCGTTCATGGTCACCATCGGGAAAAGTGCGGCTCCGCCCGTAAACCCGAGTTTTTCCGCATTTTCGATAGCCTTGCCCAGTTGGTTGTACCGATAGGTCAACAGGTTCCTTGCAACGCCCTGATCCTTGGTCGCCATATAGAACGGGATGCAGTAAGCCTCGGTGTCCCAATAGGTCGATCCGCCGTACTTTTCGCCGGTGAAGCCTTTGGGGCCGATGTTCAGCCTCGAATCCTTACCCGAATACGTCTGGTTCAACTGGAAAATATTGAACCTGATGCCTTGTTGTGCCTTGACATCGCCGTCAATGGTGATGTCAGACATGTCCCAGATCGCGGACCAGCTTTTGGCCTGATTGGCCAGCATGGTTTCAAAGCCTTTTTCGGATGCCTTCCTGATCACGGATTTCGCGGCCTGCACCAGTTCCGATTCCTTGTGGTTGAGGGTTACGGTGTATCCGCCGGTTTTTATGATGGCGACAGACTGCCCAGCCTTGGCCGAAACGGGGTATGAAAAGGTGATCTTCTCTTTGTCCGTTAGGACATTTGCGGGCTCCGCTTTAGTGTTTTCATTGCCGATAAAGATCTGGTTGTGCATGAACGCAGTCGCGCCAAAGTGCGTCTTGAACGTCCGTGCCGTCACAAAACCCGAATTTCGATCGTGCTCGACGCCGACGGGTTCCCAGAATTTCTCTTCCCAGTTGGCATCCTCGTTGTGCACCCCCGCATCAACGTAGGGCCTGAATTCAATCGTTGCATCGCGGTTGGTCGGGGTGATGGCATAGCGGATCATTCCCGATTCATCAAGATCCATCGAGAGGAACCGGCGCACTTCGGCACGTATCTCGGTCCCGTTCTGCAGCGTTGCCGTGAACGACCGATGGTACCAGCCTTCCTTCATGTTGAGTTCGCGCCTGAACGCGCTGACGGCGCACGCAGCAAGGTCAAGGTTCTCGCCGTTGATGACGATGTCGATCCCGATCCAATTGGGCGCATTGAGCACCTTGGCGAAATATTCCGGATAACCGTTTTTCCACCAGCCCACCTTGGTCTTGTCGGGGTAATAGATTCCTGCGATATAGCTTCCCTGGAAAGTTTCGCCCGAATAGGTCTCCTCAAAATTGGCGCGCTGTCCCATGGCACCGTTCCCGATGCTGAACAGGCTTTCCGATGATTTTACCCTTTCGGCATCAAATCCTTCCTCAATCACCGACCATGCGTCGGGTTTAATATAATCCTGGTTCATAATATGTCAAATGTCGAACGTCAAATGACGAACGAGCTTAATTGAATGATTTATCGGTTAATCAAAGTTTCTAAAAATACCGAATCCACGTGGGTGAAGTCGGGAAAGCAAAAGTGTGCCCGGTGCAGGATTTTCGCCTCTCCGATGCCTACGCTGGTCATCCCGGCCGAGTTCGCGGCATCGATTCCCGCCTCTGAATCCTCAAAAACGATCGAATTGGCTGCCGTTGCACCGAGTAGGCGCGTGGCCTGGAGGAAAACTTCGGGATCCGGTTTGGCATTGGTCACGTCGTTTCCGTCAACGATGGCGTCAAAATATTCAATAATGCCCACTTTCTCGAGGATGGGCCGGGCATTCTTGCTTGCCGAACCCAGCGCGATCGGCTGGTTGTTTCGCTTGAGGTACCTCAGGGTGTGCATCACGCCGGGGAGGATCTCGGACTCGTCCATATTGGCGATGTGCGCGAGATAATCCTCATTTTTTTGGTGAAGCCAGCGTTGGCGGTCTTCTTCGCGCGCCGTAATCCTTCCCAGTTCGAGAATGATTTCCAGCGACCGGACACGGCTGACGCCCTTTAATTTTTCGTTGTGTTCGGGGGTGAATTCGACGCCGAGTTCCGATGCGATTTTCTGCCACGCGAAAAAGTGGTATCGCGCGGTATCGACTATCACGCCGTCGAGGTCAAATATGAATGCTTTTTTTGTCATTTCTGGATTACGTCGTCAACATCCTTGACCTTGAATACCAGCGCGGCGGCCAAAAGGAAACTCACACCGCTGGTCATCAGGGCAAAGATGGCATTGTCATTATAGAGATATTTTACCAGTGGCCCGCCGATGATCGCGTTGATGATCTGCGGGATCACGATGAAGAAATTGAAGATTCCCATGTACACGCCCATTTTCTTGGGTGAGATCGCGCCGGCGAGGATGGCGTAGGGCATGGCCAGGATCGAGGCCCATGCGATACCGATGCATACCATCGATAGCATCAGCCAGTCCTTGTCGGGCATGAAATACATGGACAAAAGCCCGATGCCGCCGATGACCAGCGACAGCGCATGGGTCATCTTTCGGCCAATCTGCTTGGCGATGTAGGGAAGTGCAAAGGCAAAGAGTGCCGAGACCAGGTTGTAAACCCCAAACAACACCCCGACCCAATCCCCCGCATCCTGGTACGCCGCGCTCTGGGTGTCGTCGATCGGGAGGCCGTAGATGTGGTGTGCGATTGCAGGCGTGGTGAAGACCCACATGCCAAAAAGCCCGAACCAGGAGAAGAACTGGACCCAACTCAGTTGCCGCATCGTAGTGGGCATCTTGCGGAAATCCTCAAAGATATCCACCAGGCGAGCTTCCTTTCGGTCCACCTCATGGTCCTGTTCCAGTGCCTGTTTATGGGCTTTTTCGTCAGAGAAACGTTCGAGTTCCTCCGGCGAATACTCCTTTGTCGTGAAAATCGTGATCAGGATGGAACCGACAAGGATCAGCGCGCCCACGACAAACGAATAGATCAGGTGGGGCGGGACCCCGCCGTCGGTACTTTGATTGGAGACGCCAAACCAGTTGGTCAAAACATAGGGCAACCACGATCCGATCACGGCCCCGAAACCAATCAGGGCGGTCTGCACACTGAAACCGAGCGTACGCTGGTCGGTGCGGAGGTTATCGCCCACCAGCGCGCGGAATGGTTCCATCGCGATATTGAACGAAGCGTCCATGATCATCAGCATGCCGGCGCCCACCCAAAGCGCGGGCAGGATGGAAATGAAGATGTCGGCCTGCGGCATCAGGATGAGCCCGATGGAGGCGAGGAGCGCTCCGGCAAGAAAGAAGGGTTTTCGGCGCCCGAAACGGCCCCAGGTCTGGTCGCTGTAATGCCCGATGATCGGCTGCACGATCAGGCCCATTAAGGGGGCAATGATCCAGAACCACGAAAGTTCGTGGACGTCGGCACCAAAGATCTGGAGGATTCGGCTGGCATTTGCATTCTGGAGGGCAAATCCCATCTGGATTCCCAGGAAGCCGAAACTCATGTTCCAGATTTCCCAGAATCCTAATCTACGCTTTTCCATTTATCGTAATGTGTTGATATTAACTACGATAAGCGCGATGCTTATCAAAACTTAACCTGTTTTCGA
>SXQR01000203.1 GCA_005792865.1 Flavobacterium sp.
AAAAAATTGTCCCTCAGCAACATATAAATAACATTGCATTAACACAAATAGTTCGAAGAGCGTTCTATATTTGTAAAGTAATAAAGGGTTTTTATTATTTGGTTAGAGTTAGTTAAAAGGGAGCCGGTGCTTTTGCATCGGCTTTTTTTATTGCAACCGACGCTGAAGCTCCGTAAAATAGGCGAATGCCCTGGCCGGGCGGGTGCCGTACCACGAAAACATTTCTCCATCCACGAAAATGACTTTTGCATGATGCGTGAACCTCCCGATTTCAAACGCATGCTCCTCCTTGAAGGGAAAAGGTTCGGACGAAAGCAGGACGATTTCGGGATCCGGTTTTTTTAATTCGGGCAATTCAAATTGGGGATAACGCGGCGCCCGGAAAATATTTTCAAAACCGTTCAGTTCCATCATCGAGTCGATAAATGTTCCTTTCCCCGCAGCCATCCAGGGCGATTTCCAGATCAGGTACGCCGTCCGCCTCGACGGAATATTCGGGAAAGCGCACAAAAATGCCTGCCATGCAGATTCGATTTTTGCGATCCAGCGGGATGCTTCGGCCCGTCGGTTGAAAACTGCTCCAAACTCGGCCAATAATGTCAGGTTGTCTTCCATGGATGCAATGTCGGTGACCCAGACCGGGCAGATTGGCTCCAGCCCGGCGACGATTTCCGGCGTATTTTCCTCCCTGTTCGCAATGATGATGTCCGGCCTTAGCGCCGCGATTTTCTCGGCATGCACCGTCTTGGTTCCGCCGATGACAGTCTTGCTCCCGCGGATGTGGGCCGGATGAACGCAGAATTTCGTTACGCCCACCAGATCGCTTTCCAATCCGAGTGCACACAAAGCTTCGGTCAATGAGGGTACGAGCGATACGATCCGCGTGGGACGTTCCGGCAAATGCAGTTCGCGTGAAAGCGCATCGGTGAAACGCATCATCAAAGCCCGGCCGCGTCGAGGATTGCGGACATTTCCGATTGAATCTTCAAGGCCTCCCGACGGGCAGCATCGGCAAAATCCGCGTCGCCTGAAGCGTAAATGATTCCACGTGAGGAGTTTATCAAGAGTCCGACGTGTGCATTCAAACCGAAACGGCAGACCTCCCCGAGGCTTCCGCCCTGAGCGCCAACGCCGGGTACGAGAAGGAACTGATTTGGGGCGACGGCCCTAATCCGCGTAAAGTACTCCGCCTTGGTCGCGCCCACGACATACATAAGATTTTCCGAACCTTTCCACGCCATCGATTTGCGGATGACCTCGAGATAAAGTTCACTATCCTCAATCTGGCCGGTCTGGAAATCGAATGCGCCCGGATTGGAAGTCAGCGCCAGCAAAATGGTGGTCTTGTCCCTGAAGGCGAGAAACGGTTCGACCGAATCGCTTCCCATGTATGGTGCCACGGTCATCGAGTCAAATTGCAACTGCTCAAAAAATGCCTTCGCATACATTGTCGAAGTATTGCCGATATCGCCGCGTTTGGCGTCTGCAATGGTAAAGATATCCGGATGGTTCGCGTTTAGATAATCAATCGTTTTTTCAAGCGAGCGCCATCCGCTCAGGCCCAACGCTTCATAGAAGGCGGTGTTTGGCTTGTAGGCCGCAGCAAGGTCGTGTGTCGCATCGATGATTGCTTTGTTGAACTCGAATACCGGATCCTCGAGGCTGCGCAGATGGTCCGGGAATTTCGCCGGATCAGGATCGAGGCCGATGCAGAGGAAGGTCCTTTTAGCAAGGATCTGGTTGGTAAGTTGTTGTGTTGTCATGCTAGTAATAAATAAAAAAAGCCTCATGCGAGGCTTAAAAAATTTCGGAAGTTTCCTTGAGTTTTTCGGTATTGTTCACGAGCTGCAGCTCCTCGACAATTTTCTGGATGTCCCCGTTCATGATGTTTCCAAGATCGTAAAGCGTCAACCCGATCCGGTGATCGGTTACCCTTCCCTGTGCATAGTTATAGGTCCTGATCTTTGCCGAACGGTCTCCCGAACTCACCTGCGAAGACCGCTTGGCCGCATCTTCCGCCTGTTTCTTGGCCAGTTCCATCTCGTAAAGCCTGGACCGAAGCACGGTAAAAGCCTTGTCCTTGTTCTTGTGCTGCGACTTTTCGTCCTGGCATTGCGCCACGAGCCCGGTGGGGATGTGCGTCAGCCTGACGGCCGATTTGGTCGTGTTCACCGATTGGCCACCGGGACCTGACGAACAAAAGAAATCGATCCTTACATCGTTGGGATCAATTTGCACATCAAATTCCTCGGCCTCCGGCAAAACCATTACGGTTGCCGCAGAAGTATGCACGCGCCCTTGCGTTTCAGTCTGCGGAACACGTTGTACGCGGTGCACGCCAGCCTCAAATTTAAGGGTTCCGTAAACGTCTTCACCCGTCACCTCAAAAATGATTTCCTTGAATCCGCCCGAAGTACCTTCGTTCATATCCACGACTGAGGTGCGCCAGCCGCGGCTCTCGCAATATTTGGTGTACATGCGGTAAAGGTCGCCGGCAAAAATACTGGCCTCGTCACCGCCCGTTCCCGCGCGGATCTCCATCATGACGTTCTTGGCGTCTTCGGGATCCTTGGGGATCAGCATGAATTTGATTTCCTCTTCAAGTTCGGGAAGGCGCGATTGTGCCTCATCAAGCTGCATGCGGGCCATCTCGGTCATCTCGGCGTCGCTGCCGTCGGCAATGATTTCCCGGGCCTCGGCAATATTTCCCATGAGGTTGACGTACTCGTCCCGCTTCTCGGCAAGGGCCTTCAAATCCTTGTATTCCTTGTTGAGCGCAACCCAACGTTTCTGGTCGGCGATGACATCGGGCTGGATGATCAGGTCCGATACCTCGTCAAAACGCTGCTTCACGATCTGCAATCTGTCTATCATTTTTTCCCTTGATTTGGAGCGCAAAAGTACAAAAATTTGGTCAACGCCGAGTGTTGGGGCATGCGTCAAAAGTTAAATCCGATTACATTTGCAGAAAAAAAAGATGTCCAAATATTTATCAGTTTTCATTTTGGCACTGTGCATCGCATCCTGCCAAAAGAAGGAGGAAGCAAAAACTTACGACTCGATGCAAAAGGCCGAATGGCTGCTCGGCGAATGGCAGAACAATTTGCCCCAGGGATTGCTGACCGAGACCTGGACCCGCGAGAACGACAGCACTTTTTCGGCACGCAGCTATTTTGTCAAGACCGCCGGTGACACGCTTCACCTCGAGGCGATAACCCTTGCCGAAAATGCATCGGGGGTCACCTACACGCCCACGGTACAGGGCCAGAACGGCAATAAGCCGGTCACTTTCAGGATGACGGCATCAGATGCGGCATCCATGACTTTTGAAAATCCGCAGCACGATTACCCGTCAAAGATCGTTTACAGGAAGATTTCGGCCGACAGCATCGTCGCGGAAATCTCCGGGAATCAACAGGGAAAACCATCATCCGAACGGTACCCGATGGGACGCAGGAAATAATTTCGCCTCACATTTTTTGTAATTCAGGGAGTTAAAAAGTTTTATTAAGATTAAATCTAAATAAGCTTTGCGAACGTATAATACTTTTATACTTTTGCGTCGTTATTTTTAATTAATCTAAATAAGTTTCTCCCTCCAAGATGAAAAAACCAGTCTATCTCCTTTGCCTTATCGCCACAATCTCGGCATGGGCACAGGAACCGGTCAATCAAACACAACAGGATACCCTGGCCCTGCAGGAAGTCCAGATCAACGGAAAACAGAACAAATACCATCGTGCCGAGAGCGTCACCGTTTCCAAGATGCCGCTCAAGGATATTGAAAACCCGCAGGTTTACAACGTCGTTTCGGCCGAGCTGCTCAAGGAACAGGCCGTTACCAATTTTGGCGACGCGCTCAAGAACGCAACCGGAGTATCTAGGCTTTGGGAATCCACGGGCCGCGGCGGCGACGGTGCCGAATTTTACACAATGCGTGGATTTGCCGTCCAGCCTACCATGATCAACGGCCTCCCCGCCATCAACAATGGTGCAATCGACCCGATCAACGTGGACAACATCGAAGTGATCAAGGGGCCGTCGGGAACGTTGTTTGGCAGCAGTGTCATTTCCTACGGCGGGCTCATCAACATCGTGACCAAAAAACCGTTCAATGCTTTTGGCGGCGAGGTTTCCTATAACGCTGGCACCTATGGGCTGGACCGCATTACGGCCGATGTCAACATTCCGCTCGACAAGCAAAACGTTTTCATGCGGGTGAACACGGCCTTCCAGTCGGAGAACAGTTTTCAGGACGCCGGTTTCGGGAAATCGTTTTTCTTTGCGCCTTCGCTCCACTATACGGTCAATGAGCGCCTGTCATTCCAGATCAATACGGAGATCACCTCACGCGAATCGGCGCTCGCCCCCATGATCTTCCTCAGCCGTTATTCGCCGCTTTCCTTCTCCAGCATTGACATTTTCGAAAAAAATTACAGCCGTTCCTTCACCTCCAACGAGCTGACCATCAAGAACCCCACATACAGCCTGCAGGCGCAGATGTTCTACAAGATCAATCCGTTCTGGACCTCGCAGACCGTGCTTTCTCGCAGCAATACCAAAACCGACGGCTATTACTCCTACCTCTGGGATTCGGCCAACGGGAATGACTTTACGCGCTACATTTCCAAGCGCAACGGCGAGACCCTGGCGATGGACATCCAGCAGAATTTCATCGGCGACTTCTCGATCGGCGGTTTCCGCAACCGCATGGTCATCGGTGCCGACTACTACCGCTCGGACATCCGGAATTCATCCTCGGGATGGGTGGCCAACGGGATTGTCTCCCTTGCCGATGCCAACGATACCGGAGACCTGACCCAGGCCGGGGTAGACAACCTGCTCGTGGGCTCTTTCGAGGGCAACTCGAGCGCGGTGAACGAGATTTACAGTGCTTATGTTTCGGATGTATTCAACTTCACCCCGACCCTGTCTGCAATGGCCAGCCTGCGCGTGGACCACTTCAAGGGCAAAGCCATGTACGCCACCGAGGACATCAAGGGACAGACGGCTTTTTCGCCAAAATTCGGCCTGGTTTACCAACCGATCAAGGACAAACTCTCGGTCTTCGCGAATTACATGAACGGTTTCATGAACCTCGCTCCTGCCGAGGTCAGCGATATCGACGGCGGCAACACGCGCACGGTGATCTTCGACCCGGAGCAGGCCAACCAATATGAATTCGGGATCAAGGCAAACCTGTTGAAGGACAAACTGGTCGCATCGGCCAGCTACTACAACAGCAATGTAAAAAACCGCCTGATGGCCGACCCCGACAACATCAACAACTTCATCCAGGGTGGCGAGGTGGAAAGCAAGGGCGTCGAGGTAAGCGTGACGGCAAACCCGATCGTCGGCCTGAACCTGGTGGCCGGTTTCAGCCACAACGACAGTGAGGTGTTGCGCGATGCCACCGACGGCGGTTACATCGGCATGCGCCCTGAGGAAGCCGGTCCGGAGACCATGCTTAATTTCTGGGCCAACTATGCGCTTACCAGTGGAAAATTGCGCGGATTCGGATTCGGATTCGGCGGCAACCACGCCAGCGAGCACAAGACGCTCAACCGTTCCAACATCGGAACCTTTGAATTGCCGTCCTATACGGTGCTCAATTCGGCGCTGTCGTACAATTCAGAAAAATTCCTCGTGACGCTCAAGCTCAACAACCTTACGAACGAGAAGTATTACACCGGCTGGTCCACCGTTACCCCACAGAGGATGCGGACACTCGTCGCCGGGCTGACCTATAAGTTTTAATTGTTTTGTTTTGGCTCCCCGGACTGATTCCGGGGGGCTTTTTTGCCATGAAGAAATCAGGTTTCAAAAAATCGATCCGCATTTTGCACCTCTGGCTCGGGATGATTTCCGGCACCATCGTGTTTATCATCGCAATCACGGGCTGCATCTACGCCTTCCAGGAGGAAATCCAGGACATGACGCAGGATTACCGGCATGTGCGACCGAAAAACCAGGCCTTCATGCTGCCATCCAAACTGGAGGCCGTCGCGCGCGCCGAACTTCCCGGAAAAACGCTCCACGCGATCCAATATCGCACGCCTGACCGGGCCGCCGAAGCGATCTTCTACAACTACGATCCCGAATATTACTACATCATTTACATGAATCCCTACACCGGCGAGGTGCTGCAATTCACCGACCAGTATGCCGGATTTTTCAGGTTTATCCTGGATGGGCACTTTTACCTCTGGCTGCCGCATGAGATCGGGCAGACGGTAGTGGCGTCGGCTACGCTCGTGTTTTTGTTCATGGTCATCAGCGGATTGATCCTGTGGTGGCCCAAGAACCGCAAGGCCGCGCGCCAGCGCTTTTGGTTTAGATGGAAGGACGGCATGAAGTGGAAGCGCAAGAATTACGACCTGCACAACGTGACCGGATTTTACATCTGCGCCGTCGGGCTTGTCTTCGCCATAACCGGGCTTGTCTGGGGATTCGAATGGTTCGCGCAGGGTTATTACAATACCCTCGGTGGAAAAAATTCGCTGGTTTACGAGGATCCCGGGTCGTTAAAGGGCAATCAACCCGTGACCGACAGTCCCATCGACGCCGTCTGGCTCAGGATGCAGCGCGAATATCCCAATGCCAAATCCATTGAGGTCCATCCGCCCGAAACACCGGACTCCTCGCTTGCAGCCAACGCCAACGCCGATGCCGGCACCTATTGGAAGATCGATTACCGTTATTTTGACAAAAATACTTTGGAAGAGCGCAAGGTCAATCATGTATTCGGGCGCTTTGAAGAAGCCACTCCCGCCGATAAGCTCTTCCGCATGAACTACGACATCCACACGGGCGCGGTACTCGGGTTGCCGGGCAAGATCCTGGCTTTTCTGTTCAGCCTGCTCATTGCCACCCTTCCTGTTACGGGATTCATGATCTGGTACGGCCGCCGAAAGAAGGAGAAGAAAAAGGCGGTGCTGGCAACCGCTTAATGTACCAATTAATTAATGTAACAATGTACCAATTAACCTCAAGGGAAGCTTTGATGGTCAATTGGTGCACTGCCACATTTGCACATTTTATTTGGAGCTATTCCCGCTGTCCGCTGTAGTCCTCGCGCCTGCGTCGCTGCGGGCTGCCGCTGCCATCGGGGCTAGGGCTATGTCACGATCAACATGTACCAATTGTTCAATGTAACATCTAAATGTCTTTGGAGGTAATGGGTACATTTGCACATTTTCAAATTTTCAAATTTTCAAATTTTCAAACTAGTTCCTCTCCGGTATACTCCGCAAAATCTCCAGCACGAATTTCCAGTACTTCTGCGCCGATGAAATGCTCGCCCTCTCATCAGGTGAATGCGCCCCGTGGATTGTCGGGCCAAAGGAAATCATTTCCATTTTTGGATAGTTCGTCCCGATGATGCCGCACTCCAGGCCTGCATGGCATGCAACCACGCGCGGCTTTTCATTGTTCTGCTTCTCGTAGATGTCCACTAGCACTTTGAGGATTTGCGAGTTCACGTTTGGCGTCCACCCCGGATAACTTCCGGAGAACGTTACCTCGCAACCCATCAGTTCAAACGCCGACCGAAGCGCGTTGGCCAGGTCAAATTTGGAACTCTCCACCGAGCTTCGGGTAAGGCAACCCACCGAAATCTGCCCGTCTTTCACCACGACGCGCGCGATGTTGTTCGAGGTTTCCACAAGGTCCGCCATGTCGGCGCTCATGCGGTAAACGCCGTTGTGCGCGGTGTAAAGCGCCCTCACCAAACCCTCCTGGACGCCAAGGTCCATGACTTTTTCGGGAAGTTCGGATTTCGTGATCTCGATGGCCAGATTGGGCTCGGTGGTCCTGAATTCGGCCTTGATCTCCCCGATGATTTCCTGCATGTCAAATACAAACGCCTCATCATAGATCGCGGCGATGATGACCTTTGCGACGCTCTCGCGCGGAATGGCATTGCGCAGGCTTCCGCCGTCGATCTCCGCAATCTGCATCCCGAAGTTCTCGAAACCGTCAAAGAGCAACCGGTTCATGATCTTGTTTGCATTGCCCAATCCCTTGTGGATGTCCATTCCGGAATGTCCGCCCGAGAGTCCCCGGACGGTAATGGCATACCCCACGGAACCTTCGGGCGTAGATTCCTGCTGGTATCCACGCGTTGCGGTAACGTCCACGCCTCCCGCACACCCGATGTCGATCTCGTCGTCCTCCTCGGTATCGAGGTTGAGCAAGATTTCGCCACGCAGCACGCCGCCTTTAAGGTTGAGCGCGCCGGTCATCCCGGTTTCCTCGTCGATGGTGAACAGCGCTTCAATCGCCGGATGCGGGATATCCGTTGACTCGAGGATGGCCATGATGGTCGCGACGCCGAGGCCGTTGTCGGCACCCAGTGTTGTTCCCCGGGCCCGGACCCAGTCGCCGTCGACGTACATGTCTATCCCCTGCTTGTCGAAGTCAAAAACGGTATCGTTGTTCTTTTGGTGCACCATGTCAAGGTGGCCTTGCATGACGATGGGTTTGCGGTTCTCCATTCCCGGCGTGGCGGGCTTGCGGATGATGACATTGCGGATCTCGTCCTCAAAGGTTTCGAGCCCGAGGCTTTCCCCGAATTTTTTCATGAATTCAATGACGCGTTCCTCCTTTTTTGAAGGGCGCGGCACGGCATTGAGATCGGCGAATTTATTCCAGAGTGCTTTGGGTTCAAGGTTGCGTATTTCCTGGCTCATGATGTTTTGATTGGTAGCCCAAAGGTACAAGTTTGCCTTTAGTTTTGCGCTTGCTATCTTTACGCAAAAACTTTGATGCGCCGCAAATACTTCTGGCCCCTGATGCTACTCGCACAACTGGTCCTGCTCCAGGTCCTTTCCTTTTTTCCGCAGTTGGTCGAGCGGGTGTACAGTGCGGGCATTTTCCCATATATCTCGGCCGTGATGCGGTTTCTCTTCGGATGGGTGCCGTTCTCCGTTGGCGATGTCATCTACCTGATTGTCATTGCATCGCTACTGATCAGGATCGTCCGGCGCAGGCATCGTTTTACCTGGAAGGGTTCGGCACTGGCGGCAGCATCGGCGGTATCGGTATTTTACCTGGCGTTCAACCTTTCCTGGGGACTGAACTATTACCGGGTCCGGCTTCCGGAAAAGCTCGGTATCGGCACCAAATATTCAGACCGGTCATTGCTGGAGTTCAGCAAAAAACTCATTGCGCAAACCAACGCCCTCCATCTGCAGATTACCTCAGATTCGCTCCAAAAGGTCACGGTCCCGCATTCACAACATAAAATCTTCGCACTGAATATACGGGGTTACGAACAACTCGCGCAACGGATGCCCCAATTTGCGTATGGCCGGGCCAGCAACAAAAATTCGCTCCTCAGCCTGCCCCTTACCTACATGGGATTTGCGGGATACATGAACCCGTTTACGCACGAATCGCAGGTCAATGCGCTGTTGCCGATGTACAGTTACCCCATGACATCATCGCACGAGATGGCGCACCAGATTGGGTATGCGTCAGAGAGCGAGGCGAATTTCGTCGGATTTTTGGCCGCGCTGGCAAATGATGATGCGTACGTCCGGTATTCGGCGCTCACCACTGCGCTGCGGTATTGCCTTTCAAATTGGGAAGCGCGCAATCCGGAGCTCATGGAAAAGCTCTTGGCCGAGGTCAATCCCGGCGTCCGCAGGAATTTCGGGGAAAGCCGTGACTTCTGGGAGGCTCACCAGAGTTTCATCGAAGTCGTTTTCCACGCATTTTATGACAGGTTCCTGAAAATCAACAGCCAGGATGAAGGCCTTGACAGTTACAACCGGTTCGTGGACCTGATGGTCAATTATGACGCAAAGTACGGTCTATTCGATCCTGATCAACCGTAGTGATTCTTTTTTTAGCCGCCTTGCCAGCCATGCCGTAAGTTTATCTGAATCCGACTTTGACAAGGGCGCCTTTGATCTATACATAGCCACGGCAATTCGCTGGTCGTTCTCTGAAAATGCAACATTCGCAACCGCAAGGTCTTGCAAAGCGGGAAACAGGATGCGGGCTTCGGCAAGCATGTCGGCGGCGTCAATCCTGTAATTGGCCAATTCCTTTTGAAGCTTGAGGATTGAGGCATCCTTTTGATTGAGTTGGGTGCGCTCTGCCGTTATCTCGTTCAAAATATCTTCCTTAAGGTCCACCGTATCCTGGCGGATGATCAATCTCGCATCGGCGGCCACCCGTTCGCGCACCTCACGGTCCAGTTCCACCAGTTCGCGCCTGGAAAACCGCTTGTCCAGGAAAGCAAGCTCAATGGTCTTGGGCGAGGTTGCGAAGCGCGTTTTTTTATAGATGATGGTCCGGCCTTGATCGGTGAATTCGGTGGCCAGAAAGTTGTCCACCCGTTGATTGAATTTCTTTTCCTCAAAAAGCCGGAAGGCAAAATAGGTGGCGGGCACGAGCATGACGACAATCAGGAGCGTCATGACATACTTCACCTGCCGCGATTGCTTTTTGTTTGGAATCTTGATGATGGGATACTTGAGGTATTTGACAATCAGGAAGGTGGCGATGCAGATAAATACACAATTGATGGTATAGAGGTAAAGCGCCCCAAGGAAGAAGCGCATGTTCCAGATGGCGATCCCGTAACCCGCAGTACAAAGCGGCGGCATCAGGGCCGTGGCGATGGCAACTCCAGGTATGGGATTTCCCTTTTCCACGCGTGTCATCGCAATCACACCCACCAATCCGCCAAAAAAGGCGATGATGATATCGTAAATATTGGGCGATGTACGGGCAAGCAATTCACTTTGCGTGTCCTTGAACGGGCTGATGAA
>SXQR01000204.1 GCA_005792865.1 Flavobacterium sp.
AGTGCGGGGAAACCGGAAGAACTTTTAAATCGCTGTCAGCTGTCAGCTATCAGCTATCAGTTTGTTTTCGGACATCCCGGGTGCCAGATGGACATAATTGACGGTTTACGGTCCACGGCTTACGGTTTATTGCTGTCGGCAGTCAACGCCTGGGCGACCAAAAATATTGGATAGTTGTTTAAACTTTCAAAGATTTCGATTGCAGGTACTGACGACTGATGACTGATGACTGATGACAAACAATCGATAACCGACGCCTTCCCACCACCTCCGCACCCCTAGCCCGGATCGCAGCGGCAGCCTTTTGCCATAGACCTCAAAGGTTTTGAACCCGAGCTTCGCGAAGTATTGAGCGAAGCTTAATAAACCTTTGAGGTCTGGCGAAAGCTAAAGCGGAGAGCCGGAATGGCTCCAAAATAAACAATGCTAATCGAAGCGGATGGACTTTGCCGGCGAAATCCGGGTGATCACCATTGACGGAATGATGAGCACGGCCAGGCAAATGGCAACCGTTCCAATATTGAGCAGGAAGATGTAAAACCAGTTGAAATAGACGGGCGCCTCGGTGACATAATAATTTTCAGGGTTGAGCTTGACGATTCCGGTCACGCGTTGGATCACCAACAACCCGATGCCAATGAGGTTGCCCCAAAAAAGGCCACGCACGATAAGGTGCAACGCATTGTACAAAAAAATTTTTCGGACCGATGCATTTCCCGCGCCCAGCGCCTTGAGAATCCCGATCATCTGGGTGCGTTCGAGGATGAGGACCAGCAGGGCGACGATCATGTTGATGGTCGCGACCATGATCATGACGCCCAGGATTACAATGATATTAAAGTCAAAAAGCCGCAGCCAGTCAAAAATATAGGCATACTTGTCGACGATCGTCTCGGTGTTGAGTTCCGAACCCGTTTGGTAATATACCTCCTCGCCTTTTTGCGCAATCTGGTCAAAGTCGTCGATGAAAACCTCGAAAGCGCCTACCTGGTCAGGTTTCCACCGGTTGATGCGCTGGACATGCCTGATATCGCCCATGATATAGGCGCCATCGAACTCACGGAATCCCGAACTGTAAATCCCCGTCAGTTTAAAGACCCGCAGGTTGGGCAGGCGGCTTTGCGACTCCTTCATGAAAAAGGTATTGAATTTGTCGCCCACCTTCAGGTTGAGCCTGTTGGCGAGGAATTCCGACATCAGGACCTGGTCATTCAGCGCGCCCTTGACGTCCGGCATCTTGCCTGCAACCAGGTATTCGCTGATGATGCTAAAATCATAGTCCTTGCCGACGCCCTTGAAAATGATGCCTTCAAAAGCGTCTTCGGTCCTGATGATCCCCGCCTTCGCAGCCACAGCCTGGATATGGCGGATTCCCTCCACACCATCGAATTTTGGGTAAAATTCCTGATTGATCGAGATGGGGACAAGGCTGACCTCGGACTGGTTGTCGTCGTAATTTGAAATCTGGATGTGGCCGTTGAACGCCGAAACCTTGCCGCGGATCTTTTCCTGCAACCCGATTCCAGTCGCCACCGAAATGATCATCATGACCATGCCGATGGCCACCGCCGAAACCGCGATTTTTATTATTGGCGCCGAAATACTACTTTTATGCTCTTTGGCGTTTGAAAGTCTGCGCGCTATAAAATATTCCAGATCCACATGATGCAGTTGCGGTTATACAATCTCCGGCCGATGGCCAGGCTCAAAAATACGCTTTTATTCCTCGCGGTCCTTTGCCTTGCGTGCGGAAATTCGCCCCACGCCCGTACGCCGCAGGCCGATCCGCCGCCGGGAGGAATCCGGGTGGGCGCCGAGCGCTTCGACCAGTATGCGGGTTTGCTAAAAGGCAAGCGCGTGGGCATCGTGACCAACCAGACCGGGACCGTGACCTACGATTCGATTTTCCATCCGCCGGACAATGACCAGGCCCGCCACCAGGAAGCCTACAAGCGAAAGACCGTCCACATCGTGGATTTTCTCCTCGAAAATAAGGTCAACCTTACCGCCATTTATGCCCCTGAGCACGGTTTTCGAGGTACGGCCGACGCGGGAGAGACCATTAAAGATGGTCGGGACACCAAAACGGGGCTTCCCATAATTTCGCTTTACGGCAACAATAAAAAGCCGTCGCCGCAGCAACTCGCCGCGGTGGACGTCATGCTTTTTGACCTGCAGGATGTGGGCGCGCGTTTTTACACCTATATTTCCACGCTTCATTATGTCATGGAGGCTTGCGCCGAAAGTGATATCCCGCTCATCATACTGGATCGTCCGAACCCCAACAACGGCATAATCGACGGGCCGGTTCTCGACGTTGCCCACAAGAGTTTCGTCGGCATGCACCCGATTCCGGTGCTTCACGGGATGACCATTGGAGAATACGGCAAAATGATTCTGGGGGAGAAATGGGCAAAAACCACGGGATTGGACCTCACGGTCATTCCGTGTGCCGACTATTCGCGCGACATGGCCTATAAGCTTCCGGTAAAACCGTCGCCAAACCTGCCCAATGACCGCGCGGTCAACCTGTACGCCAGCCTTTGTTTTTTTGAAGGAACCAACGTAAGCATCGGTCGTGGCACCGACAAGCAGTTCCAGGTTTACGGGTCGCCATTCCTTCCGGATGAGGGTTATTCCTTCACGCCCCAGCCCAATGAAGGCGCAAAGAATCCTCCGCATAATGGAAAGCGTTGCCATGGCCGGGACCTTTCGGCACATCCGCGCCTGGAAAAATTGGAAATTAAATGGCTGATGGAGGCGTACTCTAAAACCGCCGACAAGAAATCCTTCTTCAATAACTTTTTTGTCAAGCTGGCGGGTACCGACGAATTGAGGAAGCAGATCGAATCAGGAAAATCCGAAGCCGAGATCAGGAAAAGCTGGCAATCCGGGCTGGATGCCTTTAAGGCGATACGGTCAAAATACCTTCTTTATCCGAACTGAACACGCCAAATTATAAGAAAACTTTAGCAGGACCGCGCGCGGCAAATCCTTATTTTAGTGAGGATAAACAATTAAAACCGACACCATGAAAACTGCCGAAACAATTCTACATTACCTGGACAAGATCAAGGGGCTGCTGTCCACGATCGATTCCTTCCTCGATACCGCGCTCGAGTATATGACCGAGGGAAAGAAATGGCTGGAAAAAATGCTGGACTACGTTGAGCAATGGCTGAATTCACTTGCCGAGAAGGTTGGCAAGACCAATGAAAACCGGCACCTGAACGAAGAGCACAT
>SXQR01000205.1 GCA_005792865.1 Flavobacterium sp.
AAACCGTTCGACGTCGACCAATTGCTGTCACTAGTGCGGGTTTGGCTATACGACCAATTGTAATGGAAAAAAAACGCATCCTTATCGTGGACGATGATCCGCGCAATATTTTCGCCCTGCAGGCCACCCTAAAGTCGGGCGGATACCCTTGCGCGTCCTGCAATTCAGCAGCCGAAGCCCTGCTCATCCTGCAATCCGGGCAACCCTTTGAAGTGGTTTTGCTGGACATGATGATGCCGGAAATCGACGGGTACGAAGCCATTCCTCTGATCAGGAACCTTCCGGGAGGCCGGGACCTGTCGATAGTTGCCGTTACGGCCCAGGCCATGAAGGGCGATCGCCAAAAGTGCCTGGATGCAGGGGCAGACGAATACATTTCAAAACCCGTGGATGTGGACAGGCTTTTCCATATCATTGAAAATAGCTGATGGTCACCGATGCACAACTAGACCTGCTGATCCAGGAAATAGCCGATTACCACGGTTACGATTTCAGCGATTACTCACGTGCATCGTTCAAGCGCAGGATCGACCGGATTTACCAGCTCGACCGGTTTGCCGATTTTACGGCCTTCCTCTCGCGGGTCCGGACCGATCCCGAATACTTCAAGAGGCTCATCGAGGAAATTACGGTCAACGTCACCGAAATGTTCCGCGATCCGGGTTTCTACCGTGCGCTCAGGCAGCAGATTCTGCCCCAACTTGCGCCAAAGCCCTTTATCCGGATCTGGCATGCGGGCTGTTCTACCGGTGAAGAAGTTTATTCGATGGCCATTGTGCTCGAGGAACTCAACCTCCTTCAAAAAAGCCTCATTTACGCCACCGATCTCAGCACCGACGTTTTGCTGTCGGCGCGCAAGGGTGTTTTTCCATTGCGCACGATGAAGCAATATTCAGAGAATTACCTGGCTTCGGGCGGGGCAAATGATTTTTCCCAATATTACATCGCCAATTACGGTTATGCGAAATTCAGTGACCGTCTGTCTCAAAAAATGGTTTTCTCGCAGCACAATCTTGTCTCCGACCGATCCTTCAACGAGTTTGACCTGATCCTTTGCCGCAACGTGATGATCTATTTTGACCAGGCGCTGCAGGACCGGGCCATCGCGCTTTTCGATGCCAGCCTCGCGCGCCTCGGTTATCTGGCGCTGGGGTCGAAGGAAACGTTGAAGTTTTCGGCACTCGGCAAAAGATATGAACAGATTCCCGGCGAAAAAATATGGAAGAAGTTAACTTGAACCATATCGTGGTCATCGGGGGATCGGCGGGCAGCCTGGAAGTGCGGTTGCAATTGATGTCGGCCATGGCGCCGGATTTTCATCACCCTATCGTCCTTGTGCTCCACCGGCGGGCCACCGACGACAATTTGCTCGAAAACCTTTTCGCCGCGAAATGCGCTTTCCCGGTGGTTTCGGTCGAGGACAAGACACCGTTGCGCCCCGGCTGCCTTTTTATCGCCCCAAGTGATTATCACCTTTTATTTGAACGCGATGCCACGTTATCGTTGGACATGTCGGCGAAAATCAATTTCAGCAGGCCCAGCATCGACGTAAGTTTTGAATCGGTGGCCGACGCCTGGGGCGCCAAAGTGACCGCCATCCTGCTCTCGGGGGCAAATTCCGATGGCACCCGGGGACTGAAGGCCATCCAGGAAAAAGGCGGCCTGGCCGTTGTGCAGGACCCTGCGACAGCGGCGATGCCCACGATGCCTCAAAGTGCAATTGAGGCACTTTCCCCTGACGGAGTCGCCACTCCCCTTCAACTGATCGAAATCATCAAAAAAGGAACAATCTGATGGACAGCCTAACGCAAATAGTCCTTGGCGCCGCCGTGGCCGAGGCTTTAGCCGGACGGAAAATCGGCAACCGGGCGATCCTGTACGGCGGAATCCTGGGCACCATTCCGGATCTCGACGTCGTGGTGGGGAGCTTTTATGACATCGTCACATCAAATGACATCCATAGGGGATTCAGCCACTCCATCGTATTTTTTCTACTGGCCTCACCGATTCTCGGGCTTTTGCTGAAAAAGTTTGAAAGCAAGAACGGCCTGACCCTGTGGGAGGGAATCAACATGGCGTTTTGGTGCCTCTTTACCCATGCACTGCTCGACGCGTTTACCAATTGGGGAACACAGCTCTTCTGGCCACTGGAGAAACGCGTTTCGATACAGTCGATATTTGTCATCGATCCGCTTTATACGCTTCCCTTCCTTCTCTGCCTTATCATGGCAATGAGACTCAGGCGGGACAATCCCCGCCGTGCGCGCTGGAACCGCCTCGGGTTGGCCATCAGCTCCTCCTACCTGCTGCTGACATTGTTGCTTCAATCCTATGCCCGGCACCGATTTGACCAGGCGCTCACTGCAAATGGCCGACAGGTCTCACGGTTAAGTGTGCGCCCCGCCCCGCTCAACGCCATCCTTTGGAATGCCAATGCCAAGGTGGATAACGGCTACCTGCTGGGGGAATATTCGTTATTTGACAAGTCGGAAATTACGTTCAGGTATTTCCCAAAAGACAGCGTGCTTCTGGGTGGCCACATCAACGCTCCCGTCATCAAGCGCCTGATCCGCATGTCCGAAGGCTGGTATTCCATTAGCCAAAGCGGCGGAAAACTTTATTTCAACGACATGCGCTTCGGGTTGATCAGCGAGGAATCCAAGGAAGATGAGTTTGTCTTTAGGTACGAGCTCCGCGAAAGCTCTGGCACGCTCACCGCCCACGTTGCCGAAAGCCCGGCGAGGCGCGAACCGGGCAAATTGCTGAAGAGGCTTTGGAAGCGGATGTGGGGGAATTAGCTTTCAGCTGTCAGTGATCAGTTTTCAGTCGTCAATAATCTCCAGCTGTAAAAAAAAGCCACCCGAAGGCAGCTATATATCTTGAAGTTTTGATGTTCTATTTTATGAACTCGATGCGTTGCGCTTCCTCGAGATTCTTGCTGTCGAAGAAACCCTGTTCATTCATCCAATCGTCGCTGAAGACCTTGCTCATGTAGCGCGATCCGTGATCGGGGAAAATGGCGACCACATTGCTGTCCGGGCCAAATTCGCCTTCATCGGCGTACTGCTTGACGGCCTGCATGACCGCTCCTGATGTATATCCTACAAAAAGTCCCTCACGCTTGGCGAGTTCACGCGTAGTGTGCGCACTCTCCTCATCGGTTACCTTGATAAATTTGTCGATCAGGTCAAAGTCGGTTGCGGATGGAATGAGGTTCTTGCCCAATCCCTCGATGCGGTACGGATAGATTTCGGTATTGTCAAATTCCTTTGTCTCGTGGTATTTCTTGAGCACCGACCCAAAGGCGTCCACGCCCAATACGCGGATGGCCGGATTTTTTTCCTTCAAATATTTTGCGGCGCCCGAAATGGTCCCGCCGGTACCGCTGCATGCCACCAGGTGCGTGATCTGACCGCCGGTCTGTTCCCAGATTTCGGGCCCGGTGGTCTGGTAGTGCGCGTCAATGTTGAGCTGGTTGAAATATTGGTTGATGTACACCGATCCCTTGGTCTCCTCGTGCAGCCTTTTGGCGACATTATAGTAGGAGCGCTCGTCATCGGCCGAAACGTGCGCGGGACAGACATAAACCTTTGCGCCCATGCTGCGCAGCATATCGATTTTGTCTTTCGAAGATTTTGAACTCACGGCCAGGATACACTGGTAACCCTTGATGATGCTGACCATCGCCAGGCTGAAGCCCGTATTGCCTGAAGTGGTTTCTATAATGGTGTCACCGGGAGAAAGAATGCCCCGTTTTTCTGCTTCTTCTATGATGTATAACGCGATCCTGTCTTTGGTAGAGTGTCCCGGATTGAAGGCTTCAACTTTTGCGAAGAAGTTTCCGGGTAAGCTTTCTGTAACATTGTTGAGTTTAATAAGCGGTGTATTACCTATTAATTCAAGCACATTATTGTAAGCTTTTATTTCTTCTTTCATAAAAAAATAATTAATTAAGGCCGCGTCAGGGCATGACTCACCTTTAATCCCTGCAAATCTAAAAAAAATATTCCAATTACTTTTTAATTCCTTCCAAATCTAACAAAAAAGAAAATTCCTTTGCGAGCTCCCGCAATGCCTCATATCTTCCCGACGCGCCCCCGTGTCCGGCCTCCATGTTCGTATCGAGGAACAATTGTTTTGAACCTGTCGAAACCTGCCTAAGTCTTGCCACCCATTTGGCAGGTTCCCAGTACTGGACCT
>SXQR01000206.1 GCA_005792865.1 Flavobacterium sp.
TGTCTGTCCCTTGTAAAGCAAAAGGTCCTTGAAATATTTGGGAGAGAGGACTATGTTTTTTTCCTTGTTCAGGACGATGTCGCCTCCGTCATAGTTTTCGACGATCTGCGGGTTGACATTGGCGCCAGAGAAATCCGGAGACGTGTCAAAGTGGGACACAAATCCGATTACCGGAACGGCCGCATCCACATTTGAGGGCAGCGTGGCCATGACATAACCGTTATTATCGCGCGTGACCTCCTGCAGCCCGATGGCGCGGAGTTCCTCCTCGAGCATCTGCGACAGCACGAGCTGTTTTTTGGTACTGGGTGTTGTTGTGGAATTGAAATCGGATTCGGTGTCGATCTTCACATATCGCGTGAAGCGCTCAATAAGGTGTTGCATGGTCGATGGTTTGCACAAATGTACAAAATCGGCCCTGTGACTTATATCAGGAACGTGCGCAAAATATCGGCAAGTTGAACACGAAGTTTTTTGTGGTCGCTGGACTTTTCGATAAATACCTGCGCGCCCAGTTCCTCTACCCGTTTCTTGTCGCGCGGGTTTGTCGATGTTGAAATGACCACCACCGGAACGTCCTTGGCAGCGCTGTTGCGGATTTTGTCCAGGCACTCATACCCGTTCATCAGCGGCATGTTGAGGTCCAGGAAGATAAGTGCGGGAAGGTCTTCGCCCTGATTCAGCGCGCGGATGGCCTCGGCTCCGTTCTGCGCGATGTGGCATCGGTAATCGCCACCCAGCATCCCGAGCGCATCCATGAAGAAATACTGGTCGTCAGCATCATCTTCAATGAGCATAATCCTATGCGACGGCGTAGGGGCCATTTGTTAAGATTTTGCCAAATTTAATCAAATAAACGTTCACTTGCCCGGGTTGCCAAATTAATTCTGCATTAAATTTTTATGGCCTAAATTTGTGCAAGCCAAAACGCCATGTACAAAAATATCATCCGACCGTTGCTTTTCCTGGCCGATCCCGAACAGGTTCACCATTTCACTTTCTCTGCCCTTCGATATTTCATGCGCTTTTCCGTAATCAGGAAATTTGTCGAAAAACGGTTCGCGATCAATAACCCGGCGCTTGAACGGGAGGTTTTCGGGCTCAAGTTCCCCAACCCGGTTGGACTGGCGGCAGGTTTTGACAAAGACGCCAAACTGTATGACGAATTATCGGCGTTTGGTTTTGGTTTCATCGAGATCGGTACGCTCACGCCCGTCGCGCAGGCAGGAAACCCCAAAAAAAGGCTGTTCAGGCTCAGGAAGGATTCGGCGCTGATCAACCGGATGGGCTTCAACAACGGGGGCGCATCGGCCGCTGCACAAAAGCTTCGCACAAACAGGAAAGTCATCATCGGTGGCAACATCGGCAAGAACAAGGACACGCCCAATGACCGCGCCGCATCGGATTACATCAAGTGCTTCAATGTCCTTTACGATCACGTGGATTACTTTGTGGTCAATGTCTCCTCGCCCAATACGCCCAACCTTCGCGACCTTCAGGAAAAAGAACCGCTGACCCGACTGCTTTCGGAACTTCAGCATCTCAACGCCTCAAAAAAGCACCACAAACCCATCCTGCTCAAGATCGCGCCCGACCTGACCGAGGGGCAGCTTCGCGACATCATCGAGATTGTCGCCCAAACCCGCATTGCCGGTGTGATCGCGACCAATACGACGCTTTCCCGCGACGGCCTTACCGACGAAAACAAGGACGAAGCCGGCGGCATGAGCGGCAAACCCCTTCGGGAGAAAAGCACGCAGGTCATCCGGTTCCTTTATGAGCAAAGCGGCGGCGCCTTCCCGATCATCGGGGTTGGCGGGATCCATTCGGCCGAAGATGCGCTTGAAAAGCTCGAGGCAGGAGCAAGCCTGGTCCAGCTGTACACGGGCTTTATCTATGAGGGACCGGCGCTGGTAAGGGACATCAACCGGAGGATACTCGAACGCATGCGATAGCTTTGCACAATGCCGAGGTAATCGTATCTTTGGGCAATGGGCCGCATCAAAATCATCGAATGCCCGCGCGACGCCATGCAGGGCATCCGCACATTCATCCCTACCGAAAAGAAAATTGAGTATGTCCGCTCGCTGCTGCGCGTGGGATTCGACACGATCGATGTTGGCAGTTTCGTGTCGCCAAAGGCCATTCCGCAAATGCAGGATACCGCCGAGGTACTGGCCGCGCTTGACCTGTCGCAAACCTCCAGCAAGCTGCTTGCGATCATCGCCAATACGCAGGGCGCCAAACAGGCCGCGATGCAACCTTCCATCGATTACCTTGGCTTCCCGTTTTCGATTTCCGAGAACTTTCAGATGCGCAATACGCACAAGACGATCGCCGAATCGCTCGTGACACTGCAGGAAATCCTCGAAATTTCGGATTCCAGCGGAAAGCAATGCGTCGCCTACCTTTCGATGGGTTTCGGCAATCCATACGGCGATCCGTGGAATGTGGAGATCGTGGGCGAGTGGACCGAGAAATTGGCCGGAATGGGCGTGAGGATATTGTCGCTTTCGGATACCGTAGGGTCTTCCACGCCCGAGGTGATCGATTACCTGTTCAAGAATTTGATACCTGCCTATCCCGATGTTGAATTCGGCGCGCACCTCCACACCACGCCTGACCGCTGGTTCGAGAAGGTCGATGCGGCCTATAATGCAGGATGCAGGCGCTTTGACGGCGCGATACAGGGTTTTGGCGGCTGCCCCATGGCCAAGGATGACCTCACGGGGAACATGCCTACTGAGAAACTCCTGTCTTATTTCACGGCCAGGAAAGAAGACACCGGCACGCGTCCCATGAGTTTTGAGAGCGCCTATAACGAAGCGCTTAAAATTTTCAATGCCTATCATTGAAGGCTTATTCTGTCAGAACAACCTCCCGCATCGGGCTTAACTTTTCATTGGCTGCAGCCTGTCATTCCGACGGCAAAAAAATGACTATATTTGCATGCAATTTAACTACGCCGAATTGCAATGAACGCACACAACAACAAGATCGTCGGCGAGGGCCTTACCTACGACGACGTCCTCCTGGTCCCCAACTATTCCGAAGTACTGCCCCGCGAAGTCAGCATTGCCTCCCGTTTTTCACGGAACATTTCCCTGAACGTCCCGATCATCTCGGCGGCCATGGATACCGTGACCGAAAGCGCGATGGCCATTGCGATGGCACGTGAGGGCGGAATCGGCGTCCTGCACAAGAACATGACCATTGACATGCAGGCGGCCAAGGTCCGCAAAGTCAAGCGCGCCGAATCCGGAATGATCATCGACCCGGTCACCTTGCCGATTACCGCCACCGTTGCCGACGCTAAGCAGGCGATGAAGGAATTTGGCATCGGCGGGATTCCCGTGGTGGGCAACCAGGGCGAATTGCTTGGCATCGTGACCAACCGCGACCTTCGGTTCGAGCGGGACAACACGCGTTCCATCAAGGATGTAATGACCTCCGAAAACCTGGTGATCGCCGCCGAAGGCACATCGCTCCAGGAAGCCGAGGTCATCCTGCAGGGCCATAAGATCGAAAAACTGCCCGTCGTGAACCGTGACAACA
>SXQR01000207.1 GCA_005792865.1 Flavobacterium sp.
AAGTAATTTTTTTCATAACGAGTTAATTGATGGAAATAATGTGTTAAATTTTAGGTTTCCAAATTTAACAAAAATATTGTAAGTCGCCTGTTAAACTTATTATTTAACGCTTATCGGCCCTGCCAATGCTATATGTTGTCAATCTCTCGGTCGAATCGGTTGAGAATCCTTATTTTTGTTTGGATAAACAAATTATGTTAGAGAAGAACACCCATCAGCTCGAGAAAACGGTCCTTGTAGGAATCGTAACACAGAACCAGAGTGAGGATAAATTACGGGAATACCTCGATGAACTTGAGTTCCTGACCTTTACGGCGGGAGGCGAGGTCGTCAAAAGATTTTCGCAAAAACTTGAGCGCCCCAACCCCAAGACCTTTCTGGGGACAGGGAAAATGGAGGAAATCGAGCAGTACATAAAGACACACCAGATTTCGACGGTGATTTTTGACGATGAGCTTTCGCCCTCACAGCAAAAAAACATCGGCAAGATCCTCGACTGTAAAGTCCTGGATCGCACCAACCTCATCCTAGACATCTTCGCCCAGCGCGCCGAAACTTCATATGCCCGCACGCAGGTGGAATTGGCGCAATACCAATATTTGCTTCCACGGCTAACGGGAATGTGGACCCACCTCGAGCGCCAAAAAGGGGGAATTGGGCTGCGCGGACCCGGCGAGACCGAGATCGAAACCGACCGACGCATCGTTCGCGACCGCATCGCGCTTTTGAAGGAGAAACTCAAGACCATTGACCGCCAGATGTCGGTTCAGCGCGGCAATCGCGGGGCGATGGTACGTGTGGCGCTGATCGGTTATACCAATGTGGGGAAATCCACGCTGATGAACGCCATCAGCAAAAGCGAGGTATTTGTGGAAAACAAATTGTTCGCGACCTTGGACACCACCGTCAGGAAGGTGGTTATCAAGAATTTACCATTTCTTTTGTCAGACACGGTGGGTTTCATCCGCAAACTGCCGACGCAACTCGTCGAATCATTCAAGGGCACTTTAGATGAAGTCCGCGAGGCCGACCTGTTGCTTCACGTAGTCGACATTTCTCATCCCGAATTCGAGGATCACATTGCATCGGTCAACCAGATCCTGCAGGATATCAAGAGCCACGACAAGCCCGTCCTGATGATCTTCAACAAAATCGACGCCTATCGCCAGCAACACATCGACAAGGACGACCTCATCACCGAGCGCACCAAGAAACACTATTCACTTGAAGATTGGAAACAGACCTGGATGGGGACCGTTGGCGAAAAGAACGCGTTGTTCATCTCGGCAAAAAACAAGGAAAATTTTGAGGAATTCCGCAAACGGGTTTACGAAGCCGTTCGGCAAATCCACATCACGCGCTTCCCATACAACAATTTCCTCTACCCCGATTACGACGAGGCCGCGGAGGAAAACGCCTAGAATCCGTAATTAGCCCCTACGCCAAATACCTGCCGGACCTGGAATCCCTTGAAGGCATTATCGTCATAAATAGTCTGGAAATTGATGTTGGTGGTGAGGAAACGGTTGATTTTCATGACCACGTTTAGCTGATAGTCGATATCGACATTTTGCGGATCCTCCAGGTAATTTGAATAAAGATTGAGGATATTCTCGAGCGATACGTTCGCCACGATTCCAAATTTATAATAGGCTGCCGCGTTGAAACCGAGTTCATAGCGCATCGATTCGCCTTCCTCGACCCCAAAATAAGCTTCTTCGGGCAGCGTGAAATCCTTATCGACAAAAGTGAATTTGGACGTAAGCGGCGCAAAGTTCACTTTGAGGTTGTCGTTTTGTTTCCACAAAATGCCTGGACCGACAAGCAAATAGGCCGGCGACATGAAGTTCGTGTACTGCGTGCGGATCTCGGCGCCATTGGCATCGGTGGAATAATTGTATCCCTTGGTAAACTGCGTCTTGAAATTCAGGAAGGCGGAATAATACCATTTCGCATTGGTCTGCATCTGCTTGCCCAAAAGCGAATTGAATTCGAGGCGGTCATCGGTCTTTTTCGCAAACGAACTCGTCCGCGTCTTCACCAGGCCGTAGGACGCGATGATCTTGTTGTCCCAGGCCCACAGGTCTTTCTTATAGTTGAAGTCATAATTCAGGCCGATATTGCCCGATATATTGTTTTCGCCGCCGGCCAGCCAATTGTCAAAGGTTGATTGGCTGAAGAGGATCGAGGCTGTGCCCTTCCTGGTCCAGGGGCTGATGGTGTCGGTCACGGCTGTGCTTTCCTGTGCAATCGCACCGAAGGTCCCGATGGCAAAACAGAAAATGGTGAATTTTGTTCTCATGGTTCCCGATTTCAGACAAAGATAGAAATTAACTTCTACCGACGTTTATAAAGCGGTACCGCCGAGCACGCCTCCCCATACATGATGCTCCGTGCGACGGGCTGGAGGAATTGTGCAGCCAGAAGATAAGCATTCTCGGGGACCGGATGCCTTGAGCAGCCTTTTATGATGACCGGTTTGTCCCGATACGGCTCATAGTCCAGAGACGGAAGCAATTCGGCATAGAAGAGCTGGTCCAGTTGTGCGGCGCGGCCGCTGAAGACCCTGCGCGCAAAGGGGGCCGCGTGCATGGACACGAGCAGGGAGGCCCAGCCGGGCAGGATGGCGTCGGTGGAGCAAAAAACCCCAACGATCGCGCCTTCATATTGCGACCAATCGTGTTCTTTCAACGCCTGGCGGAATTCTTTTTCGCGCAGCACATACCCATCGGCAAGCCATTGCGCCATGTCGATTTCATGCCTCGCCCCCAGCGGATAATAGTCTTCCAGGTCAAAGACCTCGAGCGCGCTCTCGGCCACGCGGTTGACGATCTCGCCTTCCATCACAGCATCCCGAGTTCAAGTTTCGCCTCTTCGCTCATCAGGTCCTTGCTCCAAGGCGGGTCAAAGGTGATTTCCACCTCCACGTCCTTGACATTCTCAATTTTGCGGACCTTGTCCTCCACCTCGCGCGGAAGCGATTCGGCAACCGGGCAGTTGGGCGATGTCAGCGTCATGAGGATCTTGACCTCATAATCGGTGTTGACCATGACGTCATAAATGAGCCCGAGCTCGTATATATCCACGGGAATTTCCGGATCGTAAATGCCCTTTAAAACTTTTACGATCTGTTCCCCCAGCGCGTTTGTGTCGATTTCCTGTTCCATATCAATTTTTGGCGGCATAAGCCAGCGCGTACATTTTTATTTGTTTGATCATTGAGACCAGCCCGTTTGCCCGCGTGGGCGACAGGTGGTCCTTGAGCCCGATCTCGTTGATGAAATCGGTGTCGGCCTCCAGGATGTCCTGCGGCGATTGGTTCGAGAAGACCCGGATCAAGATCGCGATGATGCCCTTGGTGATGATGGCGTCGCTGTCGGCGGTGAAGATCACTTTTCCGCCTTCGCGATCGGCATGCAGCCACACCTTGGACTGGCATCCCTTGATGGTGTTTTCGTCGGTCTTGAATTGCTCGTCTATCAGCGGAAGCGATTTGCCAAGGTCAATGACATATTGGAAGCGTTCGTCCCAATCATCGAACATTGAGAACTCGTCCACGATTTCCTGCTGGATTTCCTTTATCGTCATCATTCCTCCTTTACGAGCGCAAGAACGCGGCTTACAAGCTCCTTGATTTCGGCAGGCGGCTCACCGTGGTCAAAATCGGTAGTCTCATAGGCCATTTTGTTATGCGTGATCTTTAGCTTCGCGATGGCGGCCCCATCGTAGAACCGTTTCTCGGTGGGCGGCACCAGGTTGGGCAGGTTATCGACCTTGACTTTTTGAAACGCGTCCACAAGGGCCTTCCAGTCGGCGTCGGAGATGGCCTGTTTTTGCGGCTTGTCCATTCCGTTGCGGTCACGCGATACCGTGAACTGGCGATCCTGAACGGTAATTTTCTGGTAGAATCCGCGCGAATTCGCCGAATATTCGATGACGGTGTCTTTCATTTCGGCCGAATCTTCGCATCCGCCCTGCGACAGGACCGCGAGCAATATGATGGCTATTAATTTCATTGCAGATGTTTTAAACTTAAACGCCCGAAGTTACGAAATCGCGTGCAGAATCGCTAGGAAAGCATTGTTTTGGCTTTTAGCAGCGCGGCGGCGAGGCGGTCAATTTCCTCCCTGGTATTGTAGAATGAAAACGAAGCGCGCACCGTGCCGACGATCTTGCAAAAGGCCATGATGGGCTGGGCGCAATGGTGCCCGGTCCTGACTGCGATTCCCTGCCGGTCCACGATCGTGCCCACATCATACGGATGCAGGTCGCCGATGTTGAATGAGATCACCGATGCCTTTTGCGGCGATGTTCCCCAGATTTTAAGCCCTTCTATTTCCAGCAATTTCTGCGTCCCGTATTCAAGCAGTTCGTTTTCATATGACATGATGTTTTCAAAGCCGATGGCATTCAGGTAGTCGATGGCAGTCCCAAAGGCGATGCCGTCGGCGATGTTGGGCGTCCCGGCCTCGAACTTGTGCGGCAGGTCGGCGTAGGTGGATTTCTCAAACGATACTTCCCTGATCATCTCTCCCCCGCCCTGGTACGGCGGCAGTTTCTCCAGCCACGATTCCTTGCCGTACAATATGCCCACGCCCGTCGGCCCGCACATTTTGTGCGCCGAAAAGCAGTAGAAATCGCAATCCAGTGCCTGAACATCGGGTTTTAGGTGTGGCGTGGCCTGGGCACCGTCGATCAGGATGGCGGCTCCGGCCTGGTGCGCCTTCTCGATCATGAATTCGATCGGGTTGATCGTGCCGAGCGCGTTGGAAATATGGTTGACCGCCACGAGCCGCGTATTATCTGACAATAGCCGGGCATATTCATCCATGTCAAGGATTCCGTCCAGGTCCATGGGGATGACCTTCAATGTCGCCCCCGATCGCTCGCAGGCAAACTGCCACGGAACGATGTTGGAATGGTGTTCGAGCGCCGAGACGAGCACCTCGTCGCCCGGCCGGAGCATCGCCGCAAACCCCGATGCCACCAGGTTGACGGCATGCGTGGTGCCGGAGGTAAAGATCACCTCATGCACTTTCTGCGCGTTGATATGGGCGCGCACCTTCTCGCGCGATTGCTCATATGCATCGGTGGCGAGCTGGCTCAGGGTATGGACGCCGCGGTGGATATTGGCGTTGATCTCGCGGTAATAGTGCGAAATCGCGTCGATCACGGCCTGGGGTTTTTGCCCGGTCGCGCCGTTGTCAAAATAGACCAGCGGTTTGCCGTTCACCTCGCGGGAAAGGATGGGAAAGTCTTTTCGGATTTGATTGACGTCGAACAAGATGAAAATTTTGACAAAAATACGGCTTTAGCGCCAGTGCATAATTCAACCTTGCATAAAAAAAGCACAACCTTTTGTAAAATGCATTTAAATAAAATGTATTTTTGAATTATGTATAGCAAAGAACTTACAAAAGGCACCCTGTTGCCCATCATATTAAAACTGCTCAGCGGACAGAAAATGTACGGTTATGAGATCACCCAGCGCGTTAGGGAATTGACCGGGGATAAGATCGACATTTCTGAAGGCGCACTCTACCCGATCCTACACAAACTCGAGGCCGACGGGATACTTGAAACCGAGAGCGTGTTCATTGGCAAGCGCGTGCGCAAATACTACAAGGTTACCGAAACCGGAAAGCAGGATGCCGCCTCCCGAATCGAGGAACTCAATGACTTTATCAAAACGCTTCAACTGATTTTGAACCCTCCCCTGACGGCATGAGAACCCTGACCGAAACCCAGATCGAGCAAATTGCCAAAATCTTGGCGGCCTGCGGGCACGAACCGGGCGCCCTCGCCGACGATCTCCTGGACCACATCTGCAGCGTGGTGGAACACTCGGCGGGCGATTTTGATACGGCGTTGGAAAACGCCATTGCCCGATTTGGCGGCACGGATGCGCTTTCATTCCTGAAGATCCAAACCAGGATCGCCCTGCAGCACCGCAGGAAGGTTTGGCTCTCCCGGTTGGTCCACCGGTTCAAATATGGCTTTGCCACCTTTTTAGTGGTGGCGGCAATGTTCAAATTGATGCACTGGCCCGGCGCCAATGTATTGCTGTTATCGGCCGGGGGCCTTGGCACGGCTTACCTGCTTGTCCTTTTCTACCGCAGGAAAGAAATTCTCAAAATGGAAAAATCAAACCTTTAAATTCTGTATCATGAAAAAGTCACTTTACCTGGGCGCCTACCTTTTTGCGCTGTTGTTTAGCATTGGATTGCTGTTCAAGCTGATGCACTGGCCCATGGCCAACATCCTCATCGTGACGTCGATGGCGGTGCTCAACCTGCTCGTGTTGCCTGTGTGGCTCATGGACCAGATGAGGCGCGCCTGACCGATACATTTTTTTTGCGCCGACCATTCCAAAACAATACATTTGGCGCAAAACAAGATCATGCCAAGAAATATTTGGGTCGCTTTTGCGGCGTTTTTGATGCTGGCTTCGTGTTCAAGTGACTCCAGCTCCACGCCTGCGGAGGATTTTGGCGAATCTACCGGGAATTACTTCCCCATGGCCGACAACAATATCTGGAACTATGACGACGGCATGTCGCAATCGCACATTTCCCTGCAATTTGTCGAAACGATTGCCGGGGTTGACCAATTTCGGATGTTTGACACGGGTGTGGCCGAAACGGTCCCGATATTCATCAATAAGCAGGGTGCCACCTATACGCAATCAAGCACTGCCGCCAATATTCCCCTTACAGATGGTTTTTGGATGCAGGTAGGTTCCTTTAGTATCATTTTGCTGCGGGATGACCTGGCCGTTGGCGATTCCTGGACCGAAACCCCCGAATGGACCGTCACGGTGCAAGGAAACGGATTGAGCCAGGACGTGCCGGCCAGCCTGACCTACACCGGAACCATCATGGAACGCGGCGCGACCGAAGCCATTGGGCCGCTCATCTTCAATGATGTGATCAAATCCACGATCACCGTCACGCAAATCATCAACGGGCAGGCCACGCACATCGATGCCGAATATTGGTTTGCGAAGGATGTGGGCATCATCAAGATGGTGACCACGACAAGCCTGGACAATGCCACCTCTACGCGGTACCTGATCAATTATGACCTAAACTGATCCTGTCAAAGCGAATGCCCTAGCCCCGATCGCAGCGGTAATCCCGGCAACGCCGGCGATTTAGCGGAGAGCGGGTAAAAGCTCCAAAGAGCGAACTGACGTAGCAAAAAGCTCTTGAAAATTAAAGATCAAACCCCATCTTAACGCCCAGCTTGGTCGCGATGATCTTGGTGATGCGCGCCTTGAGTTCGGGGATGCGTATGCTCTCGATGGCCTCGTTTGAGAAAGCGTACATGAGCAACGCCTTTGCCTCCTTTTGCGGAATGCCGCGCGATTGCATGTAGAACATGGCGCGGTCATCGAGCTGGCCGATGGTGCAGCCGTGCGAACATTTGACGTCATCGGCAAAAATCTCGAGCTGCGGCTTGGCGTTGATCGTGGCCTTGTCACCAAGCAGGATGTTGTTGTTCTGCTGGAAGGCATCGGTCTTTTGGGCCTCCTTCTCCACGTAGATCTTGCCGTTGAATACGCCGGTTGAGCGTTCGGTGAAGATGCCTTTGTAATTTTGGTGGCTTTCGCAATTGGGCTGCGCGTGGTGCACCAGCGTATGATGGTCAACATGTTGCTGGCCGCCAATGATCGTGATGCCCTTGAGCGTCGAATCGATGCGCTCGCCTTTGTGGAAGAAGTTCAGATTGTTGCGCGTGAGGTTTCCGCCGAAGGAGAACGTGTGCACCGATGCCCGGCTTTCGCCTTCCTGTGCTATATAGGTATTGTCGATGAGCGACGCCTGCAGGTTGTCGTTTTGCACCTTGTAATAATCTACCATGGCGCGCCTGTCCGTAAAGATTTCGGTCACCGCATTGGTCAGCACCGGATTGTCGTTCAGGCTCTGGTGGCGCTCGATTATCTGGACGTGGGCATTCTCGCCAACGATTACCAGGTTTCGCGGCTGAACCATCAGTGCGGCCTCGCTTCCGGTGGAGAAATACATGATCTCGACGGGTTTGTCGGCCACCTTGCCCCGCGGAATGTTGATGTAGGCGCCCTCAATGGCAAATGCCGTGTTGAGGGACGTCATGGCTTCGTCTGTACTCGCTGCCTTGTTGAAATATTTCTCGATGATCTCCTTGTACTTGGGCTTTGTCAGTGCCGATGACATGAGGCAGACATCTATCCCGTCGTGCGTCGTCGAAGACAGGAACGAACTGAACACGCCGTCCACGAACACGACTTTGTACGTGTCGATCTCGTGAAGGAAGAATCGCTTGACATCGGCGAAATCAACGGCCGGCTCGCTTTTGGGGAATACGGTAAAATCGCTCTTGAGCACCGGGTTTAGCGAGGTGTATTTCCACGCCTCGTCCTTTCGGGTCGGGAAGCCCTTGCTTTCAAAATTTTGTATGGCTGCCGTGCGCAGGTCATGTACCCGGTCGTGAACGTCCACGCGTTCCTCGAAGGCCATGAAGGAGGCGATGAGTTTTTCTTTTAAGTCCATTTTGTGTCGAATGTCGAATGTCGAATGTCGAATGACCTCCTATTCAACTTTTTGTAAATATTTGATGAGGCCGCCTAGCAATTGGGACACTTTTGAAACAATGTCAAGTAATTCTTTATGCTGACTTTCCTCTATATAATTTAAATCTGAAGCGAGATAAAGTTGCGATCGCAACTCGCCCGCCGATGCCTTGGCAATAAAAAGGAAATGGGCAAATTCACGGTCGGAATTCCTTTCAAAGCCTTCAGCAATATTTGAACTTATCGAAATAGAAGATCGTCTCATCTGCCTTGCAAGGTCAAAATCACTCTTGAAACTCGCACTCCCAGTTATAAGATAAATCTTCTTATTCAATTCCCTGGACTTTTGCCAGGAAACAATTTCTTCAAAAGATTTGAATTTCTGCATGGCGTATAAAAATAATTTGGCTTGTATAGTTGTCGAACCTTATCGTCCTTCGACTCTTGGACGTTCTTACTCAGGTGCCGATCGTTATGTCCGTTCATCATTCGTCATTGGACATTCGTCAGCAAATTGATCTCCGATCAATTTGCATTCTTAATCCAATCATACCCCTTCTCCTCCAACTCATACGCCAATTCCTTGCCGCCCGATTTGACGATGCGGCCGTTGTAGAGGACGTGGACGAAGTCGGGGACGATGTAATCCAAAAGGCGTTGGTAGTGCGTGATGACCACCACCGCGTTTTTGTCGCTCTTGAGTTTGTTGACGCCATTTGCCAC
>SXQR01000208.1 GCA_005792865.1 Flavobacterium sp.
CGTTCGGCGGTAAAGCCTTCGGCATAATCGGTGCCGATCAGACGACCCAGGTCCTGCGCCCGGTACCGGATGCTGTCCAGGAAATTTTTTGTTGCGATCGGCGTCTCCGGCTCGCTCGAACCTGGTTTGTAGAATTGCGAATTATAGGCCATGATCGATCTTACCTTTATGTCGATATAGCCGCTGATGTCCACCACCACGTCAGGAACGATGTTTTTCCATTGGATGTAATGATAGACCACCGCGGGCCTCCAGGCTTCCTGGTCGCGGCCTTCCATGGCGGTCCCGATCTTTCTCAGCCCTGACAGAAAACACGCGTCCGATACCAGCTTGCTTCCCTTCCCATGGTCGATGTGCCTGTCGTCGATCGCGTTGCAGAGCACCATTTGCGGGCGGTATTTCCGGATCATCCGGATCACCTCCATCTGGTGCGGTTCGTCATTGATGAAGAAACCATCGCGCATGCCCAGGTTTTCGCGCACCGATACGCCCAAAATTCCGGCAGACCGGGCCGCTTCCCCGTCGCGTATTTCGGCTGTGCCCCTTGTGCCCAGTTCTCCACGGGTCAGGTCGATGATACCTACTTTTTTGCCGGCTGCGATCTCCTTGGCAAGCGTGCCGCCGCAGCCCAGTTCAACATCGTCGGGATGTGCCCCGAAAGCCAAAATGTCCAGCTTCATAAAATAGTTTTTATTGTATTGGATTTACTTACCGTCTCCAGGTATTCGCGCCGAGGGTCGCTGCCGGCGTTGATACCGCACCCCATGTACAGGGTCGCGACGCCTGCCTCCCACTTCATGCAGCGAAGGTTCACATAAAGGTCTGTCCTGCCGGCCGATTCGATCCCCAGATATCCGCTGTAATATTCGCGGTCGTAACCTTCGTTCTTGCCGATGAAGGACATGGCACCATCGGGAGGAATGCCGCAAACCGCCGGTGTGGGGTGCAGTGCCGATACGAGCTTCCCGGCCGAGGCATCGGGCCTCATGACGCCCGATAGTTCGGTCTTGAGGTGCACGATATTGCCCGCCTGCGCGGTCAGGGGTCCGTGCTGACCAATTTCCGAAGCCATCGGCCTGAGTTTTTCAAATATATAATCGGTGACGTAACGCTGTTCGGCTTTTTCCTTTTGGCCCCAATCGTAATGGCCGGATGGATCGTGCGGCATGGTCCCGGCGAGCGCCATCGTATAGAAATCGGGCCCGACGGCGCGCAAAAGTCGCTCGGGGGTCGCGCCCATCCAAAGCCCCGAACCCTGATGGTACCACAAATAGCACAACGCCGACGGATATTGTTTGACCATCCGCGCAAAGGCCGGAAGCAATTTATCGACGGGGTAATCATGTGTTTCGCAGCGCGACACCACGACCTTTTGCAGATGCCCGGTCGCAATTTGATCCAGCGCTTTTTTTACCAACGCGGTGAAATGCTCCTCTCCCTGGTCGTCAAATGAAACAGGGACCGCGGGAACCACCGGCAACTCGCAATGGAAAACATCGTCCTGATCGAAGGGTATGGATAACTTCGGCCCCCTATTGAACGGCGCGAATACAAATTCGCTGTCGGCCTTTTTCGCCGACGAAAATATGCCCTTAACGAGGGTCGATCCGGGTTCGGCATAAAGCACCAAAGGGATTCCGGCATCCAGCCTCGCGCGGGCGTGCGCCACGAAATCAGCGGGGTTCATGGCCGTCGGATTTGCGTTCAAGGATCATGTTGGTTAGTTTGCAGAGCGTTACCAGCCTGCCTTGTTCATCTGCAATGCGTATTTCCCACAGGTGGATGCTCCTTCCCTTGTGCACGATTGTCGCCCGTGCCGTCACGGTTCCTTCGCGCTTGCTCCGCAAATGGTTGGCCGTGATCTCGATGCCGCGGACCTCGTACTTTTCGGGGTCGATGAACATGATCGAGGCCGCGCTGCCCACGCTTTCGGCCAACGCCGCCGATGCCCCGCCGTGAAGCAGTCCCATCGGCTGGTGCACGCGTGGATTGACCGGCATGGTCGCGACCAGGAAATCCTCGCCAGCGTCCACATACCTAATTTCCAGCGTTTCCATCAGCGTATTGCGGATCCAGCCGTTGCAACGTTCGAGCATCTCTTCCCTGTCAAAGGCCATGATGAAGTTTTTTGTAAAAGTACGGAATCTGGTTGTGAGTTGTCAATTATCAGTTGTCAGTCGTCAGTCATCAGTCGTCAGTCGTCAGTCGTCAGTTGTCAGTCGTCAGTCGTCAGTCATCAGTAACAAATAATAAACTTCATGTTTTAACCGTTGGTTTTATTCCGTTGGACGTTCGACATTCGACATTCGACATTAACATTCATCATATTTCTCTACTTTTACCAAAAATCGTTTTTATGCGCAACTTCTGGCTGTTGCTTTCGGGAATTTTGATCATGCTGACCTCTTGCCGAAAGGACTTCGAGTTTGAACCTTCAACCGGCGACCTTGAATTCTCGAGGGATACGGTTTACCTCGATACCGTCTTTACCAACATCGGTTCGAGCACCTATACGCTAAAGGTTTACAACCGCAGCGACAGGGACATCGAGATCCCGCAGATCCAACTGGGGCGTGGCCTGGACTCCAAATACCGCATGACCATAGACGGGATGACCGGCAACAACAACCGCATTTTCAACAATGTCGAACTGCTTGCCAATGATAGCCTCTACGTTTTTATCGAGGTCACGGCCGACGTTGCCTCGGCAAATCCCACCGATTTCCTCTACACCGACCAGATCCTCTTTGACGCTGGCGGCAACCAGCAGAAGGTAGAACTCGTCACCCTTATCCAGGACGCGGTTTTCCTTTATCCGCAGCGTTTTGCCGATGGCACGACCGAGACCCTGACTTTGGGCGAAGAAGAGATTTACGGATTTTTCCTCGACGAGGACGATCCGGTAAATGGCAACGAGTATCACTTTACCAACCAAAAGCCCTATGTGATTTACGGATATGCCGCGGTTGCCACGGGCAAAACGCTCGAGATCGATCCGGGCGCACGCATCCATTTCCACGACGCCTCCGGGCTGATTGTGGCCGGGGGCGGCGCGGTGCAGGCGATAGGCGATTATTCGGCAGACCCTGAACTCCAGGAAAACGAGATCATCTTTGAGGGGGACCGGCTTGAGCCGATGTTCGCGGAGGTGGCCGGCCAATGGGGCGCTATCTGGTTCACGCCGGGCGCGGCGCCCAGCGCGTTCCACCACGTCACGATCAAGAACGGGGTGATTGGGCTCTATGTCCAGGCCAACACCGGGCTGCTCGACATTAGGAACGCAAAAATATTCGATCACTCCAATTTTGGGATCCTCGGGCAGAGTGCCAACATCTATGGCGAAAACATTGCGATCAATTCGGCGGGGCAAGCGGCGCTGGCATGCACTCTGGGCGGATCCTACGAGTTCAGGCATTCGACCTTCAACAACAACTGGCCAAGTTCGCGGCAGGTTGCAGTGTTGCTCAATAATTATTTCGAGCTCGACAATGTCCAGACGGCCTATGACCTTATTAAGGCAGACTTCATCAACTGCATTATCTACGGTTCTAACCAGGTTGAGTTTCTTGCCGATAAGGCCGAGACCGACGACAAGGCTTTCAACTTCACAATGCGCAACGTCCTGCTTCGCTTCAACAGCTCGAGCCCGGACATCGCGACCCATCCGCTTTACCAGTTCACCGACGGCGTGCGCTACATCAACGTCATCCGCAACCAGGGCCCGCGTTTTTACGACATCCAGCGCAACAGGCTCTACATTGACGAGGAATCGCCGGCCTATCAACAGGGTGACGCCACATTCATGGTCCCGCAAGACATTACGGGCGCTACGCGTGTGGCCCCGCCAGACCTGGGCGCGTACAAGGCGGCGGCATTTCCCGAGGACTAAGTTGTCAAATGTCCAATGTCCAATGTCGAATGTCGAACGTCGAATGTCGAACGTCGAACGTTATGCGAAAACTGACGCAATCGGCGCGTGATTGTCTCGCTATTCCTGAAGAACGACGATATAGTTTACGCCTGTATCGTTTATTTTACATTCATTTTGGACATTCATCATTTGCTACGCGACGCTCCGTACAATTCGGCTAAGCCTCGGGTCATCAATTGACATTTGACATTTGTCATTCGTCATAAATCCTTACCTTTGCACAACACAACTACTTTCCTATGATCCATTTTTTCGGGGACGAAAAGGCCATGGTATTTGCGGTCCAGGCCCAGGGGGAATTCACTTCCGAAGACATCGCGAAACTTAACTGGCTGTTTGGCAACGCACAAAAAATAGAGAAATCCGTCCTGACGGATTTTTTTGTTGGCCCCCGCGCCGCCATGATCACGCCCTGGAGCACCAATGCCGTGGAGATCACGCAGAACATGTGCATCCCGGGTATCATCCGCATCGAGGAATTCAGGCATTGCCGTGAGGACGAAGCCTTTGACCCGATGCTCTTCCAGCGCTATAATCGTTTGGGCCAGGATGTTTTTACCATCGATATCCAGCCCGAGCCTATCCGCGAAATAGGTGACATCGCGGCCTTCAACGCATCCGAAGGCCTCGCCCTGAGCGACGACGAGGTCGAATACCTTGAAAATTTGTCGGCAAAACTCTCGCGCCCGCTCACCGATTCGGAGGTATTTGGATTCTCGCAGATCAATTCGGAACACTGCCGCCATAAGATATTCAACGGGACGTTCGTCATCGACGGCAACGAGATGCCACAATCGCTGTTCAGGATGATCAAGCAGACATCGGCCGCGCATCCAAATTCCATCGTATCGGCCTACAAGGACAACGTCGCCTTTACCAAAGGCCCCGAAGTGGTGCAGTTTGCGCCCGCCTCTGCAGACAAGCCCGACATTTATGTGGAAAAAACTTTTGAATCGGTCATTTCGCTAAAGGCCGAGACCCATAATTTCCCGACAACTGTAGAACCTTTCAATGGCGCGGCAACCGGTTCGGGGGGAGAGATCCGCGACAGGCTCGCCGGCGGACAGGGATCGCTCCCGCTTGCCGGGACGGCGGTGTACATGACCTCATATCCCCGCGTGGCAGACAGGCCTTGGGAACGAAGCATGGCGCAGCGCAACTGGCTCGACCAGACGCCGCTGGACATCCTGATCAAGGCATCAAACGGCGCCTCGGATTTTGGAAACAAGTTTGGCCAACCGCTCATCTCGGGGTCGGTATTGACATTTGAGCACGCCGAAGACGGGCGCATGCTGGGTTATGACAAGGTGATCATGCAGGCGGGCGGAATCGGCTACGGCAAATTATCACAGGCCGTCAAGAAACAGCCGGCCAAGGGCGACCGTATTGTCGTGCTGGGCGGCGAAAATTACCGCATCGGTATGGGCGGCGCCGCGGTTTCCAGTGCCGATACCGGGGAGATGAGCAGCGGAATCGAGCTCAACGCGATCCAGCGATCAAATCCCGAGATGCAAAAACGTGCGGCCAATGCGGTCCGGGGGCTGGTGGAAAGCGATAACAACCCCATCGTCTCGATCCATGACCATGGCGCGGGCGGGCACCTGAACTGCCTGTCTGAATTGGTGGAAGCCACCGGCGGCCACATCGACCTGGACAAACTTCCCGTGGGCGACCCAACACTTTCGGCTATGGAGATCATCGGGAACGAATCGCAGGAAAGAATGGGCCTGGTCATCCGGGGGAACGACCTCGAAACCCTGGAACGGATCGCCTCGCGCGAACGGGCCCCGCTCTACGACGTGGGCGAGGTCAGCGACGACCACCGATTCAGGTTTGAATCTTCGGCATCGGGACAAAAGCCCATGGACCTTGACCTTGGCGACATGTTTGGCAGTTCGCCCAAAACCGTCATGGCCGATACGCGTATTTCCCGGGAATACGAAACCCCGCATTACGAAGCCTCCAAAATTCGCGAATACCTGGAAAACGTGCTCAGGCTCGAATCGGTTGCGTGCAAGGATTGGCTCACCAACAAGGTGGACCGTTGCGTGGGCGGACGTGTGGCCAAACAACAATGTGCAGGCCCGATCCAGCTCCCGTTGAACAACGTGGGAGTCATGGCGCTCGATTTCAAGGGGAAGCACGGGATCGCGACATCCATTGGGCATTCGCCGATGACAGCACTGGTCGATCCTGCAGCCGGCAGCCGCAATGCGATCGCCGAGGCCCTGACCAACATCGTATTCGCACCCCTTTCAGAGGGGCTGAAATCCGTTTCGCTGTCGGCCAACTGGATGTGGCCCTGCAAAAATCAAGGAGAAGACGCAAGGCTTTACGATGCGGTGAAGGCGTGTTCGGATTTTGCGATCGCGCTGGGCATCAACATCCCTACGGGCAAGGATTCCCTCTCGATGAAACAAAAATACCCCGACGGCGAGGTCATCTCGCCGGGGACGGTCATTATTTCGGCGGCCGGGCACTGTGACGATATCACAAGGGTCGTGGAGCCGGTGGCCAAAATCGGGGGTGGCGGCCTGTACCTGGTCGATTTTTCTGGCCATGCCCCTGCGCTTGGCGGTTCGGCCTTCATGCAGACCCTCAACGCCGTGGGCAGCAATATCCCCGACATCGTCGATCCAACTTATTTTGCACAAGCTTTCGACGCGGTACAGCAGATCATCCGTGAGGGCCGCGTGACCGCCGGACACGATGTGGGCAGTGGCGGGCTTGTGACCACAATCCTTGAAATGCTCTTTGCCGACAATGGCCTGGGCGCCGACATTGACCTGAGTTCACATGGATCGGATGCCGTCGCGGCACTCTTCGCGGAGAATGCGGCAGTCGTGATGCAGATGCAGGACGAAGCGGCGCAGCAGTTGATCATAAACGGAATCAGGGTTGCGAAAATCGGCACGCTCAACGATCTCGCCGAACTCAACCTTACTTTGGGCGACAATAAATTTGCCCTCGCAGTACCGGCCATGCGAGACACCTGGTACAGCACCTCCTATCTGCTCGACCAAAAGCAATCGGGTGAGCAAAAGGCGCGCGAACGTTTTGAAAATTACAAAAAACAGCCGCTGCGGTTCACTTTCCCATCACACTTCGACGGGCAAATGCCAACGGCCGGTATTGCAAGGCCAAAGGCGGCCATCCTGCGCGAAAAGGGTTCCAATTCGGAGCGCGAGATGGCGCACGCGATGCATCTGGCCGGTTTCGAAGTGCGCGACGTGCACATGACCGACCTGATTTCCGGGCGCGAGACGCTTGAGGACATCTCGTTTCTTGGCGCGGTGGGCGGATTTTCAAATTCGGATGTGCTGGGCTCAGCCAAAGGCTGGGCAGGCGCCTTCCTCTACAACGAACGGGCCCGGACGGCTCTCGAGAATTTCTTTTCCAGGCCCGACACCTTGTCGGTGGGTATCTGCAACGGTTGCCAGTTGTTCATTGAACTGGGGCTGATCAATCCAGATCACGACCGCAAACCGCGGATGCTTCACAACCAGAGCGGCAAGCACGAGAGCGGGTTTACGTCGGTCAGGATCGGCGAGAACAGTTCGGTGATGCTGTCGAGCCTGGCGGGAACGACCCTGGGCGTCTGGATTTCGCACGGCGAGGGACGGTTTGACCTGCCTTATGACGAGTCCCGATATGACATCGTCGCCAAATATGCCTATGAAGGTTACCCCGCCAATCCCAACGGATCGCATTTTGACGTCGCGATGATGGCCGACCGCACCGGCAGGCACCTGGTGATGATGCCGCACATCGAGCGGTCCATCTTCCCGTGGAACTGGGCTTATTACCCGGATGGGCGCACCGATAAAATTTCACCGTGGATCGAGGCGTTCGTCAATGCGCAGAAGTGGGTTGAGGTTAAACATCCGGTCTCTCCAATCCCGAGTTAGGGATGGAAGCGGCACAAAAAAAACCGTGCTTTCCACACGGTTTTTTTGTACAGCGGACAGCCCGGGCTTTAGCAACGCCCTAACGGACAGAATCCTTACGTTTCACATAGGACTTGAGAAATTCACCCTTTGGCGTGCCGTGGTCAAAGGAGCTGAAGATGACCGGGAATGCGGCCTTCTTTCGCGCCTGGTCGTTTTCAAATCCCTCGTATTCAATGCGATAGACCGCCGAATACACCTGTGCGCGCCCAATGCCGTGGTAGCAATGGATCAGGACGGGATAATTGGACTTGTCGTCCATGATCTTGTAAAATTTGTCGAGGTTGTCTTTTCTTGGAACCTGCTCCGACGGGATATTGTAATAGTTGAGCCCGGGGATTTTGGCCGCGGCGTCGCGTTCGGCGTTGATCTGGGTCCAGTTTTCCGGATTGTTGATCTTGTCCCGGGTCACCGGGCCCCGGAGGTCCACGATGGACTTGATATTGTACTTCTGGACGTAATCGGCAATCTTTTCAGGCGGTATCACACCTGATTTGTAAACTTTTCCCTCGCTGATTTCCATGAACCGGTAGTTGAAATACACGTCATAAATCTTCCAAACGCCCGCGGCGACGGCCACTACGGCGACAAAAATCCATATTTTCTTTTTCATTTGGGGCCTAATTTCCTTTGGGTGATGCGGTACATGTAATCCTGGACCAATGCCTTGCACCGCAGTTCAAGCGAGTCCATTTTTGGGGTGCGCGCGTTTAGCAAATTGCGTTCCATTCCCTTATCGTCAGCGGCAAAAAAACCGGTCGCTTTCTTGCCGTCAAACGTGCAAATATAACCGCCCGAGAAATACTGGTACTGGTTTGCCGAATATTTTATGACAAACGGATCCACCCGGGAATCGCCAAGCAGGCTCCGGCCCCAGCTCCTGAAAGGTTTTTCGTACCCTATCATGTCGAGGATCGTGGGATAAATGTCGATCTGCTGCGCAAGTTTGTCGTTGACCCCCTTAAAATCGCGGCCGGGACGGTAGATCAGGATCGGCACGGTGTTCTTCATGAATTCCTTTTTGTACTGATCGTAATAAATGGTATTGCCGTGGTCAGCGACAAGGACGAAGATCGTGTTGTTGAACCAGGCCTGTTTTTGTGCCGATTGAAAAAACCGCCGGAGTGCAAAATCGGTATAACCGATGGTCTTGTGGATGTTGACATCGCCCTCGGGGAACTTCCCTTCATACTGCGCCGGGACCTCGTAGGGCTCGTGGGAGGAAACGGTGAAGATCGTGGAGAAAAAGGGCTGCTTCTCCTTGCCCAGGTTGTTGCAGAAATACTGGAAAAACGGCTCGTCCCAAATGCCCCATACCCCGTCAAACTGCGAATCGTCATTGAACTCGGTCTTGCCGTAATAGCGGTCGATCCCGAGTATGTTGGCAAACCCCAGGAACCCCATCGACCCGTTTGGCGCGCCGTGGTAGAAGGATGTGGTGTAGCCCTCGGATTTCAGGACGGATACAAGCGATTCTATGGGTTGCTTGGCATAAGGCGACGAGGTGAATGCCTCGCGGAAAGACGGAATCCCGGCCAGGATCGATGACATGCCGTGGATGGACTTGTGTCCGTTTGCGTAGGCGTTTGTGAAGATCATGCTGTGCGCGGCGAGCGAATCCACAAAAGGCGAATATCCCTTATATCCCGGAATTCCGGAATCGCGGTTGAAAGATGCGATGTATTCGCGGCCGTAACTCTCCAGGATGAAGATGACAACGTTGGGCCGCGAAGGCTTTACCTTGCGGTACTCCTTGTACGGGACCGCAAGCTGTTCGGCCAATGGCTGCGGCATGTAATCCATTCTTCTGAAAGTCTTGATGCCCAGCGTCCTGAAAAACGCAAATGGCGTGTTCAGGACCACGTCTGCCTGCGCCGGGACCCGCACGTGACGGCTCGCATCGACAAGGTTGATGGGCCGGGTGCTCTTCTTGAAATCGCCGCGGATCCCGCCCACGCAAAGCGTTGCGATCATCAGCAGGGCGATGAGGCTCGTGCCGAAATAGGTTTTTGAAAAATTTCGTTCGGCCGGTTCGACGCGGATCCAATTATAGGCCCTGACCCATAGCAGCGACATCGCGATGAAGAGGGCGAAAACATGCCAGTAATTGACCAGGAAATTGCCCAATAGGGCCACCTTGTTCTGTTCGTGCTCAAGGGAATCCATGAAGGCCAGCGTGGTGCGGGCAAAGGTGAAGCGATAATAGATGAAATCGACGAAATTGAGCGAATAGGCCAAAAGGTTGGTGACCAGGTACAGGACCTTCAGCATATTTTGATAGCCCCGTGTGGCGTTGAAACCTGTTGGCAGAACCGATAATATAATGAATAGCGCGTTGACGTAAAGGATTGCCGTGGTGTCGAAGGCCAGCCCGTGCCATGCGAGTTTGGCGAATTCAAAAACCGATGCAACTTCCATCAGGTCTGCATTATATAGCCAGAAAAGGACCCGCGCCACCATGTAGAAGGCGAAAGCCAGCCCGATCCTGAAAAACAGGGCCTTATATTCGGTAAGCCTTGGAAGCCGGAAGGGGTTGTTCTTGACCATTTTCGCCTGCAAAGCTAAAGATTTCCCGCTTTGGCACCGAAACTTTTACGGTTTACGGGATAATCGTTAATTTGCCGAAAAAATAGCGATGGCAACCATCACCCGATTATTCGACTTTCCGTACCATCAACTCGAGCAATACGACATTCCCGACGCGCTCGTGACCAAGTCCGATGGAAAATGGGTGCCGACCTCGACCCGCGGATACATCGAAAAGGCAAACCGCATCTCGCGCGCCCTGCTGCGGATGGGCGTGCAACCCGGCGACAAGATCGCGGTGATATCCTCCACCAACCGCACCGAATGGAACATCCTCGACATCGGGGTTTTGCAGACCGGCGCCCAGAACGTACCGATCTATCCCACGATCTCGGAGGCCGATTACGAATATATCCTGAACCATTCCGGCGCGACCTACTGCTTTGTATCGGATGCCGAGGTCCTGCGCAAGGTCAACCTTATCCGCCAGAATGTGCCGAATCTCCGGGAAGTGTACAGTTTTGACCGCCTGCCCGGCTGCAGGAATTGGGACGAGCTTCTTGAACTCGGAACGGATGATGCCAACCAGTCCGAGGTGCGAGGCCGCATGGACGCGATCCTTCCCACCGACCTCGCCACGATCATTTACACCTCCGGCACGACCGGAAAGCCAAAGGGCGTCATGCTCTCCCACGACAATATCGTCTCAAACGTGCTCTGCAGCGAGCAACGGATTCCTTTTGATGCGGGCAAGACCAAGGCACTCAGCTTTCTCCCCATCTGCCACATTTTTGAGCGGATGGTGCTATACCTCTACCAATATTACGGCGTTGGGATTTACTTTGCCGAATCCATCGAGAAGCTGAGCGACAACCTCAAGGAAGTCCGTCCGCACGTCATTACCGCCGTGCCCAGGCTTTTGGAAAAGGTTTACGACAAGATCTACGCGAAAGGTGCCGCGCTAACGGGCGTGAAAAAGAAGCTGTTTTTCTGGGCGATCGATCTTGGCCTGAAATACGAACCGTACGGGCAAAATGGCTGGTGGTATGAATTCCAGTTAGGCATGGCGCGCAAACTGATCTTTTCCAAGTGGAAAGAAGGCCTTGGCGGCAACCTGAACCTGATGGTATCGGGAAGCGCGGCCCTGCAACCCAGGCTTGCGCGCGTCTTCGCCGCGGCCGGCATTCCGGTCATGGAAGGCTACGGATTGACCGAGACCTCGCCCGTCATCGCGGTCAATGACATGCGAAACGGCGGCTTCAGGATCGGGACGGTGGGACGTGTGATCCCGCGGGTCGAAGTCAAGATTGCGGCCGACGGTGAAATCCTCTGTAAGGGTCCGAATGTCATGCTCGGCTATTACAAAGACCCCGAAAAAACGGCCGAGGCCATCGTGGACGGATATTTCCACACGGGCGACATCGGCGAAATTGACAAGGACGGCTTTTTAAGGATCACCGACCGCAAGAAGGAGATGTTCAAGACCTCGGGCGGCAAATACATTGCCCCGCAGTTGCTCGAAAACGCGATGAAGCAATCCAGGTTCATCGAGCAGATCATGGTCGTGGGCGACGGCGAAAAGATGCCGGCAGCCCTGATCCAGCCCAATTTCGAGTTCATACGCGAATGGGCGCGCCTGCACGAAATTGACCTTCCTGCATCGCAGGATGCCATCGTGACCGACCGGCGCGTCATTGACCGCATCGCCGAGGAAGTGTCCAGGCTCAATGACCAGTTTGGCAACTACGAGAAAATCAAGAAATTTGAACTTACGCCGGACATTTGGTCCATTGACGGCGGGCACCTTACCCCAACGATGAAACTCAAGCGCAAGGCGGTGCGGGATATTTATTCGGCTTTATACGACCGGATATACCGCGATTGATGTTTATAAGTTTGTGGATAACGCGGTTCCACAAATGTTAAAATCCGCATTGGATTGGTAGTAATTTTAATCAAACCAATTAAAAACCAATGCTTTATGAAAACAGGTAATTTTATTGCAGCAGGCATCGCCGGTGGTATCAGCGACTTTTTGCTCGGTTGGGTTTTCTACGGGATCCTCTTCCACGAGTACTTTGCGACCGGGGAACCCAACATGGCGATGATCGTGGGCGGATGCATGAGCTTCGGCTTTTTGATCTCCTATATCTTTGTCCGGTGGGCCAATCTCATGACTTTTTCCTCCGGCGCGATGGGCGGTGCCGTACTGGGCATCATCATGGGTTTCATGAATAACTTCTTCATGTTCAGCGACGATCCGGCCGTGGATTGGACCCGGTTCCTGCTCGATGTTGGCATCAGCATCGTCATTGGCGCGCTCGTGGGCGGGGTGGTTGCGGCCATTAATGGCGCCATGTCGCGCAAGGCTGGATGAGAATCTTGAATTTATTGAAGAGGGCTCCCGCGAGGGAGCTTTTTAGTTTACGGCCGACACGACCGACCGGTGCACGAATCCACGCCGGCCATCGTCAGACCTGACGTGCAGCCAGTCGCGGCTCTGGCCCATGACCAAAAGGCGTGCACTTCTGGGCGCCTGCGCTATGACTTCACCGGCCACATCGGGAGATTTGCGAATATTGGCCCTGGCGGTCTTCACTTTGATGGCGGTTTTTGAAAATACTTTAAAATCGGAGATTGAAATGGGTTTGTGCCGATACACGAATGGCAACGGATCCACGGCACCCGATGCGGTATAGATGCCAAAATGCAGATGAGGCGCCGTATGCTTCGCGTTTCCGGTATTCCCGACAAACCCCAAGGTGTCACCTGTCCGCACCCGTTGCCCTCCGGCCACTGTGACCGCATCGAGGTGCGCGTAATAGATGGAGTGGCCAAAGAGCCCGGTGCGTTGCCAGACCTGCTTCCCTCCCAGCCCGCGCTCGCCGGTGTAGGTTATGAAACCGTCGGCAACAGCCACCACCGGCGTGCCGCGTTTGGCAAAAATGTCGATGCCCTCGTGGCGCCGTTTTCCGCCGTCGCGCTCATCGGCCCAAAAACTCTGGATCGATGCATTGCCCTTGCCCGCCACGGGAAAAGACAGGCTGGCATCGCGCTCGACCTTTAGCCGGAATAGGCCATTTGTCACCATTCCGGGTTGGACGATCAAACGGTGTGCTCCGGTCCTTTGGGCGGTGAACTGCACGGTACCCAGGGAATCCGATTCAACGAGTATGGCGTTGCCTGAACGCAGTTGGGAGAACACGGCACCGGGCGCATCGACCGACACCATAAGCCGTTCTCCCTGCTTCAGCATCATATCGTAAGACATTGCGGCGGTACTGTCGCTTATGAAATTGCCCTGCTCGCCATAAGGCAACCTGATCGAAACCCCACCCGATATCGCCTCGCGATAGCCGTCCTGCCACCTTTGGACCAAGCGATGATCCCTGAATTTCTTCTGGTGCACCTCGCGCGCCGATCGGGTTGACGTCATATCGCCAACTCCCGAACAGGAAGCGGCAAACACACTCAAAATAAGCAAGAATTGAAAATTTTTCATCGGCGCCGCGCTTCGCCAAAAGCATGCCGCCAATCGCGCGGGAGAATTTTTTTGGCAATTTTATAAGGATTGTCGCAGATGATGCATGCGATGGTCATCACAATCTCTTTAACCGGGCCATGCATCACGCCATCAAGGAGGATGGCCATCGCAGACCGCACGCCACAAACCCGCATAAATAACTGGTAGATGTCGCACGGGAATTCGATAACTTTCAATAAGTTTGTGTAAACCCGCTGCCCATGACCCAGGAAAAACTACTGAAAATGATCGCCGAGAAGGACGACCAGGCCTTTTCACGCATGTATGACATGTATGCCAAGAGCCTGTTTGCCGTGATCTCAAACCTGATCCGCGACCGCGAGGAGGCCGAGGATGTCCTGCAGGAAGTTTTTGTCAAGATCTGGAAAAATATCGACAGTTACAGTGAATCCAAGGGCCGCTTTTACACCTGGATCCTCAATATTTCGCGCAATGCCGCCATCGACAGGCTGCGGTCCAAAGGTTACAACAACAGCCGCAAAAACCTATCTGCGGACAATTTCGTAAATCTGCTCGACGACAACACGCGGCTCAACAACCGCATAGATGTCATCGGTATCCGCGATTTTGTCAAAAAGCTCAAGCCCAAATGCATCCAATTGATCGAACTGTTGTTCTTCAGGGGATTTACGCAGCAGGAGGCATCAGACGAGCTGCAGATCCCACTGGGAACCGTCAAGACGCAGAACCGCAATTGCATTAACGACCTCAGGAATTACCTACAGATATAATGGACACAAGGGATTTGACCGAATCGGGAAACCTCGAATTATACGTTTACGGACTTTTGCCCGAAGACGAGGCCCGGCGCATTGCCGCAATGTCTGCCGAAAACCCGCAGCTTCGCGAGGAAATCGAGCAGATCGAACTTGCGGTGATCGACCTCTCGTCAGCGTTTGCACCGTTTATACCCGCATCGGTGTACCGCCTGATCAGCAGCCGGATCGCACCTGATAGCCCGGCTCCAATGGAGTCCGTGCAAAAACGCGGTTTCAACTGGGCGGCGCTGACGGGCTGGGCGGCAGCAGTGCTTTTACTGCTTGGAATCGGTTACTTCTACAAGGAACTGGACGAGCGCAACGAGCGTGTGGCCGAGGTCGAGAAACAGAGAAAATCACTCCAGGAAGCCGTCGTGACGCTTGAAGCGGCCAAAAAATCGGGTGACGAGGCGCTGGCCGTTGTGCGCGACACTGCCAATACGGTGGTGGCCCTTGGAGGACAGGCCGTGTCGCCCCAATCTGCGGCAAAGGTATATTGGAACCGCGAGACGCAATCGGTCTATGTTGATGCGCAGGGACTGCCACGCCCCCCTGAGGGAATGGTTTACCAGGTATGGGCGCTCAAGTTGGACCCGTTGACGCCGGTCAGCATTGGATTGCTTGAAAATTTCGAGGCGGACAATCGCAAGATATTCGCGGTGTCACAAGCAGCCGAGGCAGAGGCCTTCGGGATCACGCTTGAGCCCGCGGGAGGAAGCGCAACGCCGACGCTTGAACAGCTTTACGTCCTGGGCAAGGTTTAGGCTTTGTTGAACTTTCTATAACGCCAGTACACAATTCCCGAAAAGACCAGGAATCCCGCCAGGATATACAGATAGACCGTCACATTCTGGCGCTCACCGGAGGCGTATGAATGAAGTCCGCTCAGGTGGAAATTCACCCCGAAATAGGTCATCAGGATCGACGCGAAAGCCAGGACGCTCATGAAATTGTAGATGAATTTTCCGCGCAGTGCCGGTACGAACCGCATGTGGATCACGAAGGCGTAAACCATGATTGAGATCAGGGCCCAGGTTTCCTTCGGGTCCCAACCCCAATATCTTCCCCAACTCTCGTTAGCCCATTGGCCTCCCAGGAAGTTTCCGATAGTCAGCATTACCAGGCCGATGGTCAGCGCCATTTCATTGATGTAGGTGATTTCCTTGATATGGAGCTGCATGCGCGCGCGGTTGTCCTTGCGGGTGAAAAGCATCAGGAGCATCGCCACGATCCCCAATACCATCGCCAGGGTGAACGGCCCGTAGCTCGCCACGATCACGGCCACATGGATCATCAGCCAATATGAATTGAGCACGGGAACGAGATTCGCGATCGAGGGGTCCATCCAGTTCCAGTGGGCGATCATCAAAATCATGGATGCGACAAATGTACCGGAGGCCACCGTCAGCTTCGATTTACGGTCGAAGGCCAGCGTAAAGAACATCGTCGCCCAGGCCACATAAATCATGGATTCATAAGCATCGCTCCAGGGCGCGTGCCCCGAAATGTACCACCTGACGATCAGCCCAAGGGTATGGATGGCAAAGAAAACGCCGATCAGGAGATGGAAGGCATTGATCGTTAAGCGGATCCAGCTGCGGTTGTGGAAGATGCTGACGATGGTCAGCGCAAGCATAAACACCCCCGCCAGCATGTACAGGTAGTACAGGTTCTTGAAAACGTCGTATTTGTTGTACAGGATTTCAGACGTGATCTTGTCCTCCGCAGGCATCACGCGGCTCCCGTATTTGGATTGGAACTTCTTGATGCCACCCAGGTAAAAATCCGGTTCCTTATAATTTTTGGCCGCAGCGGCGTTCTTGAGCGAGACAAGGTAAATGGGCAGGATCTGCTGGGTAAAAGTAGAGTCCATGCCCTTGAGGCCGGCGTGGCGGAGCTCCATGTAGTTCACCCACTTGTCGTTGGGATCGTTCGGAACCGGAAAGATTTTCAGGATGCTCCCGGATAGTGCCGAATTGAGCAAATTGACTTTCTTGTCGGTTTCGATGAAATCCTTCTGGAACTGGTTGGGCACGGCGGCGGCATAAGCAGGTTCGAGATAGGGCGAAAGCTTGTAATTCCCGGTCTGGTCGAAGAAATCCAAAAACCTGGCGTACTTGGCCTTTTCGGCCACCCCAATGATGCGGCGCAGGCTGTCGTTGCCGGGCTTGAGGTAAACCAGCGGAATCTCGAACCAGGCGTTGGGATACTGCGTCATCGAGAGGAATACCTGGTCAGAATTCAGTCCCTCGAAATTGTCCTTCTTGGACACCTTGCGCAGCAGTTCGGATGAAAAGGTGTTGATCGGCTTCATGCGCCCGCCCTGGTCCTGGACCACTAGCCTCCCGAATTTCGCTGCATGATCTTCCGTGACGGCGTTGTCCAAAATGAACTTCCTGGCTTCCCCTTCCGACGGCCTGTTGTGGTCGTGCTGCGCCGAAATGCCCATCGAGGAAATCAACATGATCGCAAGCCCGGCCTTCTTGGCCTTGACCTTCTCGAGTTTGCGCTTAAGATCGGCGAACCGGGAATGTTTCGTGAACATGATGGCCATCAGCCCGAAGAAAAGCATGAAATAACCCAGGTAGGTAATGTTGGTGCCCCAAAAATCGTGGTTGACCGAAAGTACGGTACCCTTCTCGTCAGGATCGAAAGAAGCCTGGAAAAAGCGATAACCCTTGTGGTCCAGCACGTTATTCATGAAGATGCGCGCGTCAAAGGGCTTCTCGTCCAGTACGGTGACCTGGCTTTCAAACGAGGAATAACTTTTTTCGGTCCCGGGGTATTTGCTGGCAATGAAGTCGTTGAGTTTGACCTTGAACGGAAGGGTATAGACCTTGCTGCCGTAGAAAAGCGTAAAGTCCAGACCGCCCAATGTGACCGATTTTGGCTCTCCCATCTTGCCTTTCGCCCCGGTCAGGGTCACGACTTTCGATTCGCCATTATGCGACACTTCTACGGTCAGCGCATCGTCGGTCTGCTTGTCCGTGTAATCGTTGTTGGAAGTAAATCCCTTTTGGCCACGAACGGCAACTTCGGGAAAGACGAACTGTGCGCCTCCCATATTGTACAGCGAGCGCATCATCAGCGGTTGGACCGAATCCTTCGCGACACTTCCCTGCATCTGGTCGGCCATGCGCATGAACTGTCCTTCAAAAGGCGAACTGATCGTGTAACCATCGCCCAAAGTTGTGATGTTGATCGCGCCCTTCGTGGGTTTGTTAAGCGCAAAAAGCATGTTGTGTATGTTTTCGACACGGCCTTCCTCAAGGTAATGTTCATGCCGCGTACCATCGCCGGACTCCACCATCTTCAGGTACAGTTTTCCCTTTGGGTCGGGCTTAATGGCCTCGGTGGCGTTCATCACGTAACCCGAATATCCGACCTTGAAATCCTGCTGGTCAAACTTGCCCGACAGGGTAAAATCATTATCGGTGACCGGTGAAAGCAGCAGCGGTTTTTCAAAGACCCGGCGGCGCATCTCACCCTGGTACTGGCCATCGACAAAGACCGTAAGATAGGTCCGGTCGCTGAAAATCTCGTTTGCGGCCTGTCCCTCGCGGATCGGCATGACGCCCTCATAACTGATGTATCGCGTCACGAAGGCCCCGAGAAGGATGAAGATGAAAGACAAATGAAGTGTCAGCGTGGCCCACTTTTCCTTTTTGTAAAGTTTGTACCGACGGATGTTCCCGAGGAAATTCAGCATGAAGACAAACATGATCGCCTCGAACCACCAGGCATTGTAGACGATGATCCGTGCGGTGTCGGTATTATAGGCATCCTCGATGAAAGTACCGGCGGCCATGGCGCCCGCAAATGCGATAAAAAGAAATGCCATGAGACGGGTCGAAAACAGGAAAGAGAAGAATTTATTTTCCATTGCGGAAGGGGGAAATTTTTGTGCTGCAAAAGTAGGGAAAATTTATGGGCATCCCAGCGTTGGCCGCTTTGCTTTTGCCCTCCGGCGCACATTTTTTAGCCGCTTCGTTGCGGCATTTTTCATACTTTAGCGCCATGGTGAAAATCGGGATAATAGGTTCGGGAAATGTGGCGCTCCACCTTGCAAGTGCATGGGGCAGCTCACCGCAAATTTCCATGCAGGGGCTGTTTGCCCGGAATCCCGAAAAACTCCCCCAATCCCATAGGGCGCGTGCTATATCCGACATTTCGCAATTGGCGGATTGCGACCTTGTCATCATTGCCGTTTCGGACGATGCGATCGCATCGGTGGCCGCCGCCCTGCCCTTTGAGGGAAAACTCGTCGCGCACACCTCCGGAAGCAGGCCGCTCGGGGATATCGGCGGGAAGAATTTTGCCGCATCGTTCTATCCGCTGCAGACCTTTTCGCGCGCGAGAACCCCTGATTACGGTGCGGTTCCCGTCTGCATCGAGGCGTCCAGGGAAAGCGATTATGCCTTGCTGGAGCTGGCCGCATCTGTTTTTGGCGCGTGCCAAAGAACCGATTCGAAGCAGCGCCGGGCGATGCACCTGTCGGCCGTCTTCGCCTGCAATTTCGCCAATCACATGTATGCCCTTGCCGATTCGCTCTGCACGGAGCACAACGTTCCTTTTTCGATGCTGCGCCCGCTTATCCTCGAAACTGCCCTTAAGGTTCAGTCCATGGCGCCTTGCGAGGCCCAGACCGGACCTGCCATCCGCGGTGACGCGAAAACGATCTCGGCACACCTGGAAATGCTAACCGAAGAACGCATCCGCAGCCTTTATGCCGAGATTACCCAATCCATCAGATATGAATCAGAAAAATTATAAGGAACTCATGCACGGAATCACGGCATTCATCCTGGATGTCGATGGCGTGCTCACCGATTCGTCGGTACACGTGACCTCGACGGGTGAGATGCTGCGCACGATGAACATCCGGGACGGCTATGCCATGAAGGCGGCCGTGGACAGCGGATACAGGGTCTGCGTCATCTCCGGCGGAACCAATGAGGGTGTCCGCGTCCGGTTGCAGAACCTCGGGATCACCGATGTGCACCTGGGTGCGGGCGACAAAGTTGCGATCCTTGAACAACTTCTCTCAAAATATGGGCTTTCTCCCGAAAACATCCTGTACATGGGCGACGACATCCCCGACTATCACGTCATGAAGCGCGTGGGACTGCCCGTTTGCCCGCAGGACGCCGCACCTGAAATCAGGGGGCTCTCGCGTTACGTGTCGCATCACAAGGGCGGCCGGGGCGCGGTGCGCGACGTCATTGAACAGGTCATGAAGGTACAGGGAAAATGGATGCAATTTTTTGACGCGAAATATGATTAAATGGCTTGAACTCGTCAGGTACCAGAACCTGATCCTACTGGCACTCATGCAGTTGCTTTTCCGTTTCGGATTTTTAAAGCTGCAAAACATTCCCCTCGCCCTGTCCGACCTGCAGTATCTGCTATTGGTGGGGGCGACGCTCTGCCTTGCCGCGGCGGGCTATGTCCTGAACGATATCCATGACCAGGACACAGATCGCCACAACCGTCCGCAAAGGTTGACGGTGGGCCACGGGATTTCGGAAAAGGCGGCCTACAACGCCTATTTTGCACTTACGATCTTGGGTGTCGGGTTTGGGTTCCTGTTGTCCAATATCATTTGCAAGCCCATGTTTTCGGCAATTTTCATCTGCATTGCCGGCGTGCTGCACCTGTATGCGACCAGCCTCAAGCAGAGCCTTCTGGTGGGCAATGTCATCGTGGCGGTCTTGCTTGCCTTTTCGGTTTACATCATCGGGATCTTTGACCTCTATCCAATTCTCAATGCCGACAACCGCGCGCTGCTTTCGATCGTGTTCCAAGTCCTGATCGATTATGCGGTGTTCGCATTGCTGATCAATTTCATCCGCGAGATCGTCAAGGACCTCGAGGACGTGGACGGCGACTACAACCAGGGCATGAACACGCTGCCCATCGCGCTGGGGGTCGCGCGCACCTCCCGTGTGGTGTTCTACCTGAGCATCGTCCCCATTGCCGTGCTTTTCTTTTACATCAATAAGTTTTTCATGTCCTCGGGACTTTATTTTGCGGCCATCTACGCCTTTGCGCTCGTGGTGGCACCTTTGATCTATTTTTCCATAAAACTCTGGAACGCCAGGCACAAGGCCGAATACCACCACCTGTCGAACGTGCTGAAATTCGTGCTGCTGTTTGGCATCCTGTCCATTCTGGTGGTCTCACTCAACATAAGATACAATGCTCAGGGATAGTCTCAGGAGCGTCAGGATCGTCCTGGCATCGGGATCCCCGCGGCGCCAGCAGTTTTTCCGCGACCTGGATGTCGATTTTGAGATCAGGGTACGCGAAGTCGATGAAGTCTATCCCCCGGAACTCGCCGGTGCCCAAATCCCTGAATTCCTTTGCAGGCTCAAGGCCGACGCTTTTGCAGACCTTGCTCCGGACGAACTCCTGGTGACCAGCGACACCATTGTGTGGCACAAGGGGCGAGCATTGGGAAAACCCGACGGTTTTGACGATGCATTGCGGATCCTGACCAAGCTGCAGGGCGATACGCACGAGGTCATCACATCGGTCTGCTTCAAGACCACAAGAGGAATGGACGTCATCACCGAAACCACGCGTGTGACCTTTAACCCGCTTGACCAGGCATCGCTTCGATACTACCTGGAGCACTACCGTCCCTACGACAAGGCGGGCGCGTACGGCATCCAGGATTGGATAGGGCTGGTGGGCGTGGCGCGGATTGAAGGGTCATACGCCAATGTGATGGGCATGCCCGTGGACAGGGTTTTCCAATACTTAAAATCATTCAGGCCATGATGCTGTTTATCAAAGGATTCGAACAACAAGCCATCGCGACCGCGATCCTGCTTGCCGTCGTGATTGCGTTGCGGTATCTGTCGGCTTCGCTGGTGCGGCGCTATTCGGCAATCAGCCAAGTACTGGAATTTAGGGCAAACCTGGTCATCAAGTACATCAGCATCTTCATCACGGTGGTCACGGGTTTGGCGCTTTTCGTGATTTGGGGCGTCGATGCGGCCAACATATTCGCGACCGTCACCGGCATCATGACCCTGATCGGCGTGGCGCTCTTCGCGCAGTGGTCGGTGCTGAGCAACATCACCTCGGGCGTGATTTTGCTGTTTTCATTCCCGTTCAAGATCGGCGACACCATCCGCATCCACGACAAGGATTTTCCCATCGAGGCCGAAATTGAGGACATCCGCGCCTTTCACACCCTGCTGCGGACCGCCGAAGGTGAAATGATTTCCTATCCCAACAACCTGCTCCTGCAAAAGGGCGTTTCCATTGTGCAGCCCACGCCACCTGCCCGCGAATTCACCGATTAATAAAAATTTCCCTGTTAAAAAGTGCGAATGTTGCAAAATTTAGCCGTTCGCATATAAGGAATTCGCCACACTGCCGGTGCATCTTTGTAAAGTTTGCGCGGGGTTTCTGCGCATGCCATTTTTCTTATGCCGACAGATACGCTCAAGTTTCCATTTTACGCCAAACTCGCTTTCACGCTGGTGAGCCTCATCGCCATTTTCGTGATTTTGTGGCTCGGGCAAGGAATCATCACGCCCCTACTGATCTCGATGCTCTTCGCGATCCTGCTCGATCCCTTTGCGAGGATGTTGCAGCGAAAATTGAAGTTCCCGCATGTAATTGCCGTATTGACAACGGTTTTTCTTTTGATGCTGTTCTTCGTGGGGTTGATATTTTTCCTCTCGTGGCAAATCAGCGATATGGTGAGCGACTGGGACAAGATCAAATCCAACGTAAACATCCACATCTCCAATCTGCAGCGGATGATCTACGAGAATTTCAATCTTACCTACCGCGAACAGAACGAACTTTTGGACGACGCGACTTCCCAATCAAAGGGGTTCGTGGGCCAGACGCTGATATCGGTTACCGATACGCTCATGAACAGCATCCTCTTGCCCATCTACACCTTCCTGATCCTGCTCTACAAGACGCATTTCGTGAAATTCCTCTGCAAGCTCTTCAGCATGGAGCACCATGCCAAGCTCCAGCAGATCCTGGCGCAGGTGAGGGTCTCGATCCAGAGCTACATCAGCGGGCTGTTCGTGCAGATGCTCACCGTGAGCGCGCTCACCACCATCGGTTACATGATCGTGGGGGTAGAATATGCATTCCTCCTTGGCGTGATGACCGGCCTGCTGAACCTGATTCCGTACATCGGCATCCTGATTGCCGCCGTTTTCTCCATTGCCGCCTCATTGACGGGGTCACCGGATCTTTCGATTATCCTGGGTGTGGTCATCGTCAACATCATCGTCCAGTTCATCGACAATAATTTCCTGGTTCCGATGATCGTGAGTTCGAAGGTGGAAATCAACGCCTTGGTCTCAATCGTGGGCATTATCGTGGGCGGATCGGTCGCGGGTGTGGCAGGCATGTTCCTCGCCATCCCGATGATCGCCATATTAAAGGTCATCTTTGACAGGATCGACCCGCTTCGGCCATGGGGATACCTCATGGGTGACGACCTGCCCAAGACCTGGCGCTGGCGAAATTTGAAATTTCCGCTCTACAGCCCGCATTCGACCACCGATACGCTCACCATCTCTGAAGAAGCGCCACCGGTCATATTCACTGAAACCATAACAAAACCCGATACCAAAGAAGAATGAAACAACAAGAAAGCCAACAGGCCGCGGTTGAATTCAAGCCGCCGGGAGCCTTTCGCAGGTTTTTGGTCGGGATGGGCGACACTTTCCTGTTTTTGGGAAGGCTCGTTCGCGAGACCTTTTCGCGCGGGTTCGAATTCAACGAATTCCTGCGCCAGTGCTACATGATCGGCAACAAGTCGCTCGCGCTGATATCGGTTACCGGAATCATCGTCGGGCTCGTGCTCACGATACAGTCGCGCCCGGTCCTTGTGGATTTTGGCGCCGAGAGCATGCTTCCGGGCATGGTGGCCATTTCCATCATCCGCGAGATGGGCCCCGTCATCACGGCTTTGATCTGCGCAGGGAAAATTGGCTCCGGGATGGGCGCCGAACTGGGCTCGATGCGCGTCACCGAACAGATCGATGCGATGGAAGTCTCCTCGACCAACCCGTTCAAGTTCCTGATCGTGCCGCGCGTACTGGCGGCCACCCTGATGCTGCCGCTTTTGACCCTATATGCCGATGCGCTGGGGATCATAGGTAGCTGGGCCGGCGCCAACATCAAGGGTACGATCAACCTGGTGCTCTTTACTTCACAGGCCTTCTCGAACATCGATTTCCTGGATTTGATCCCCGCTGTGATCAAATCATTCTTTTTTGGGCTTGTCATCGGACTGGTGGGATGCTACAAGGGCTTCAATGCAGGCCGCGGTACCGAAAGTGTTGGCGTGGCGGCCAATTCGGCGGTGGTGATGGCCTCATTGCTGGTAATCGTCGTCGATTTGATCGCCGTCCAAATAACCGATTTGCTTTGATCATGGAAGAAAAGACAATCAATAACGCCATCGAGATCCGCGACCTTAAAAAGCAGTTTGCCGGCGTCCACGTGCTCAAGGGTGTCTCGCTTGATCTTCGCGAACAGGAAAACCTGGTCGTGCTGGGCAAATCCGGTACGGGGAAATCAGTGTTGATCAAATGCATCGTGCGGTTGCTGGACGCCGATTCGGGGACGATCAAGGTTTTGGGAGACGACGTCAACGCGCTGGACCACCGCGAACTGTCGGAGACGCGCAAGAAAGTCGGGTTTTTGTTCCAGAGCGGCGCACTTTACGACTCTATGACGGTTCGCGAGAACCTGGAATTTCCGCTAAAGCGCATCCGCAAGGAACTGTCGGCCAAAGAGCGCGACCAAAAAATCAAGGAGGCACTTGAAAATGTTGGGCTTCCCGATGCGATCGACAAAATGCCGTCGGAACTCTCAGGCGGCCAGAAAAAGCGCATCAGCCTGGCCAGGACCATCATCGTGGACCCGCAGATCATGCTGTATGACGAGCCGACAACCGGCCTCGACCCGATAACGTCGGACGAGATCAGCCAACTCATCAACGAGATCCAGCACAAGTTCAAGACCGCATCGATCATCATCACACACGACATCGAATGCGCCCGCACCGTGGCCGACCGTTTTATCCTGCTCAAGGAAGGCGAAGTTTACAAGGAAGGCAGCCTGCAGGAATTTGAAAATGACCAGGACGAATTTGTACGGTCTTTTTTCCAGACCAAAAAACAACAAAATTAAAGCATCATGAACGCACAATCATCCACTTTCAAAGCCAGGCTCGGCCTTTTCATTACGGTAGGCATCGCGCTTTTCGTGCTGGCCATATTCTTTATCGGGCGGCAGCAGAATCTATTTGACCCCGTCTTCACGCTTTCGGCCCGGTTCAACAACGTGAGCGGCCTGCAACCCGGCAACACCGTCAGGTTTTCCGGTATCAATGTGGGAACAGTGGACGACATCCGCATCATCAACGACACCACCGTGCAGGTCAAGATGCTGATCCGCCAGGAGGTGCAGCGCTTCATCAAGTCGGATTCGCAGGCCGGCATCGGGTCGGAGGGCATCATCGGTGACAGGCTGATCACGATCTCGAACGGTTCTCCCGGATCCAAACCGGTCGTGGACCGCCAGCTGCTTTATTCCTATGAGCCGGTCGAGACCGACGAAATCATGCAAAGCCTGCAGATCACGGCCGGCAATGCCGCGATTGCCAGTGACGAGATCGCGCAGATTCTCTATAAGATCAACAACGGCGAGGGAACCCTGGGCCGCC